>NZ_JSEH01000007.1 GCF_000801335.2 Desulfovibrio sp. TomC | reverse complement strand
AATGTCGCGTGGGAGGTTTGGACCGGACACTACGAACTTGATGCCTGCGCTAAATCGAAAGCATAGGGGGATAACCGGATGCAAACCGTCAAGGTTCTTGCCGGGGGCGCGGGCGTCGGCATTATCGGCGTGGTCGCGTTCGTATTGTCCGGCATCTACAACATCGCGGCCACGGCCCCTCACTGGCCGATCACCCTATTCGTACTCAAGGTGGCGCGTGACCGGTCCATCGCCGCGCACAGCTCCGGGGTGCAACTGCCCGATCTGAAGAACTCCAAGCTCGTGGCCCACGGGGTAGAGCATTTCCATGAAATGTGCCGCCTGTGCCATGGCGCTCCGGGCTATCCCCGTCAGGAATTCGCCGAGGGACTCTATCCGAGTCCCCCGAATCCGGCTTCGGTCGTGGTTCAGGAGAAAAGCGACGCGGAACTTTACTGGATCATCGAAAACGGCGTCAAGATGACGGGAATGCCCGTCTTTGGTTCAACCCACAACCGTGAACTAATCGCGGGGATACTGGCCCTGGTGCGGCAATTGCCCAAATTGAGTCCCGATGAATACGATGCTCTGATGAAGTCCGGCGGCCTGCATGAAAGCGGTGGAGAAATGCACCACGGCTCAACTGGGTCCAGAGGGAACACGGCTTCGCCCGACACGAACAAATAGCAGAGAGGGGATAAAGGTTATTGCTCTGACGACCGGAGGGAAAGCCATTTCTCCCGTGCTCTTTCTTTTTCTAAAATATCATCATTAATTATTCTAGGTAGTTGTATGTAATTTTCTTTAAGATTGATACTGTTACCCAACTTCAACCGGGAAAAATTCACAGCCACTTTCTCTGCGGTCGGATCATGCGCGCTGAAAAGCACCTGGTCGCCCATGTCCCGGATCAGGCCGCCGCCGGGCAGGGTGAAGAGGACCGTGCCCTTGTCGTCGATGCTGTGAGTGAAGCCTTGGAGGGAAAGCGTCGCGGAGCTGTCGGGTTTGGTCGCCTCCAAGGCTTCGAGGTAGCGCATTCGGGCCACAGATAAGAGCGTACGCTTTTCCCCGGGTTTCAGTTTCGGATCATTGAGGATTTTTTGCCTACGGCCTTGCCACTCTTCATTTGCGGAGCTTCTGCCAGCCTGGGGCGAGGCATCGGCCGTATCGGCTTGTTCGGGTTCTACCACATCCTTCCTGGATCGGAGTATGGCTAGAGCCGTCTCGTTGCCTTGAGCTGCTTGCCAGCGCAGGAAGGCGCTCCACGAGGCGTAGGGGATAGCCTCCGCTAGCTTTTGACGCCGGAAGGCCACTTCCCGAACGAACCTACGCTTGGTCTTGGCCTCATGCTGCCGCAACTGCTTAAGCAGGGCGAAGCGGTCTCGCCTGGTCAAGGCCAGATCCTCAATCTCCTGGCGTATGCGCTCCCATTTCAGAGCTATCGCTTCCCGACGAGTCTGTCCCTGTTGCTTCAAGGCCGCAAGCTCCTCCTTTCGCCGGGCGATTCCGGTCTGGTACTCGGCAAACAGATTCCCGCGCTCTGGACCACGGTGTAAGGGCTTGGCCTGATATTGATCTTGAGACGGCACCCTGGTAACGGCCATATCGGGCGGCTTGAACGGACCCAAACGCTTTTCAAGCCTCCCCATGGCCAAGCTCCGGTCAAGGCTGCTGGCCTTGATCGTACGCTTGCCATGCCGGTCCTTGATGACGAGGCCGTTCCCGTGTGGCTTGATCTTCAGACCATATAAGGCCAGGGTCTGGTGCAGGCTCTGCCAGCCCGTGGCCTTCTCCAAGCTGGCCAGAATAGTTTCACGGTGTCCCCTGGCGTATCCTTCGAAAGACTGCTGACCGGTATGAGCTTCCACGTTCGCGGCTTCGTCGCTAAGTGGCGGTCGTTCTTGAGGCCTGGTTTGGTCGCGACCGTTGTCGATAGCCAGACCGAAACGCTTTTCCAACTCACGACAGACTCGATCCCGGCCACGGTAGTCGCGAAATGGCTCATGCCGGGTCAGCCGCTCCGGGTGAATCATGTTGTAGGCCACGTGCATGTGCAGGTTGGCTGTGTTTTTGTGCACACCGCAATGCCGTTGGTGCTCCTCGAAGCCCAAAGCCTTGGCAAATTCCGCCTCGATGGCCTTGAGGACTTCCGGCGTCAGCCTCATTTCGTCCTCGGGCCGGAAGCTCACGATGAGGTGATAGGTCTTTTCCTTGGTGGTCCGGGTGTTCAGCTCCTGGGTGTCGGAGACCTCCTGGACGGCCAGTTCGTAATCGTCGTCGGCCCAGCACCCGATACACCATGTCAACAGACATTTTTCGCCGTCGCGGCTGGCATCAGCGATGTACTTGGCTAAACGACGATAATTGTCGTTTCCCGGCTTTCTGGCAATTCGCCGGCTGATCATCACGACGCTCTCGTAAGCATATCAAATCCTGGCCACGGCGGCCTTGAGTTCCCGTTGACGGGCTTCTATTTCACGAAGCACACGCCTGATTTCTTGGTGTATCGCCTGATGAACCCCCTCCTTGTTGGACAGACACAATTTGAAAAGACCTCCGAGCCTGCCTAGGTCGGCATTGATCCTGAGCAGTTCACGGCGGGCTCTCTGGTTTTCCAGGCTTGGGACTGGCTGCCCAAGACAGACGCGTTTGGCGAAAGCGGAAAGAGACACACCTGCCTTGTCGGCGCTTTCTATGATTTTTCCATATTCTCCTGGAGTCAAATAGGTCTTCAGTACGGTTTTTTTGGAAGGCATGGTGCCCATCTCCTCACTGGCCTTTGCGTTGAGCCGCAGGCGAATAAGTCAGCCCCGCAGGGCAGGACGTGAAGAAGGCCGCCGCAGGTGGGCCTACTTCACCTGTCCTGCCTTCTGACTCCGTTACACCGTACTCCAACTTTCGATGCTAAACGACGCCATGCTCATTCTTTGATTAAAATTCATTATGACTCCATACAAAATAGTAGACAAATGACAAAACATAGCTAAGGCGCTGCATACGTGTAGAATAGGTCAATACATATGGACATGGCACAAGTGAACAATACTTTTAGCAAAAGTATTGGTGCATATTGCCATACTTTCAGACTGCCACAAATGTATCGACAATGAACAATGTGGCTATTATTTTGTTTATTCTTGTCTATTGATATTTATGACCGACACATACGGGTTAACAAGGCGACACTTATTCTAATTTTGTACAGGCACAGACAGGCAGCACGAGTTGCCAGATTACGAGATAGCGGTTGCTTGCCATCTTCCCTAAGAAAACTGGCAAGCTTTGAACGCAAATATGAGACAGAATTAATACGAAGAAGTCTTTAGCGGACTAAATGGCAATGGAATGAGGCGTTTTATTGATCTTGTCCCGGGCTATATCCAGGAGGATATCCAAGAGTCTCGTTCGCTCGCCGCTGGGCTTCTCGTACATCCAGCCCGGCCAAAACATGACTTGTCCAGGCGGCGTTCCAATGAGCGACACGCTGTTCCGTGTTTTTGTCGCCCGCGCGGCGCTTGAACACGGGCCTTACACCGGAAACCACCCGCCGCATGAAATCGGTCAACTTGCGATTGGCCTTTCGTGCCTTGCGGCGTAGCGCCTCTGAGGCTCTGGCCCGTTCCCGGCGCAGCATCGGCCCCAAGCCCAGCCAATCAAAAAAAGCCGTGGTGATAACCCGAATCGCCCGGCAGCCGAAGTAGTGGCCCTCATCGCTTCGACTCCGTGGCTGGGCTACCTGCATGAAGCCGGCCTCTTTGAGCTGCCTGATGGCCCGCTCACAACGGCGCTGGCCCAGGCCAGTGTCGCGGACAATGGCCTTCATGTCGATGTCGATAAATCCATTGGCCAGAGTCGGCACGCCCAGGCACAGGGAGGCGAGGTCGAGGCGGGATAGCAGGGTCTCCAAGACCACGAGACAGGCCTCCCGACGCTCGCTACGCGTTTTGCGGTTGCCCTGAGCCAGCAGTGGCGGACATTTTTTCGGATGGTCGTACCAAGCCTTGGTCCGCTCGGCGGCCAGGGAGAGAATGCGCGGGAGACCGCCCTTGCCTTTGCGAATCGGGTTAGCAGGAGTTAGCACAGGCAGCTTGGGGTCGTGCCCGCAGCGATTTCCAACGTAGTGGCTGTCCGACAGAGGAATATCGAGGGGAGTACGGCTCATTTTGCCATACTCCTGCCAGTCGAAAACCTTGAATCCCGGATAGCAAGGGTATCAAGGGCTAGGTGGGCGGCGGGGGTATCAGGGGTAGCAACGTCGTCAGGGTAGCAATAGGGTATCAAAAAAGATGAAGGCCTCACCCCGTTCCCGGGGTAAGGCCTTGAAATCCTTGGAGCCAGCATGGAGACTCGAACTCCAGACCTGCTGATTACGAAGACACAAAAGTTGGCTCATTATATTGATTTCATTGACCTATCTTGGCTATTCACATGTTCATCTGTGGCGGCCAGCCAACAAGATAATGCCGCGCGCAATGAAGCCTTTGGCTATTATTTTGGCTAATATTTGGCTGTAACGTGCATTACAAGTCAACTCACTACGCTTTACTTGCTACAAAATGCATCCCTATCGTCACGGGAGAACTTGAAAAACCTGTTGTCCCAAGAGGTTTGACTTCAGTGAACCCTGAGTCTCGTAGCATGTCCAGAAACGCCGTTTCCGGTATTGCGCCGCCCTGTCAAGTGAACCAAGATGACACCATATCTCGCCTATCTGCTCCGAATGGCATATTCAGAATTTGATCGGCAACTTGAAAGCTTCCACCCTTCTTCAATACACGAAAGACCTCATGCAAAGCCCGTTCTTTATCCACGACAAGGTTGAAAACGCCGCTTGAGATAACCACATCGAAAGATTCGCTTCTCAAAGGAAGCTTTTCAGCCGAGCCGTTAAGAAAGACCGCATTGTTTATTGCACTTTGCTTTTTGTTTGCCTGCGCTCGGGCTGCCATGGCGGGGGAAAATTCCACTCCCACCGCCTTTCCCTGCTCGCCGACCAGAAGAGAGGCAAAAAGCGTGTCCACCCCAGCGCCGCACCCTACATCCAAGACTGTTTGCCCTGGTTCGATGCGACGCAGCGACAAGGGGTTGCCAACGCCAACGAAGAACTCTCGCACCGTCAGGGGCAACAGCGCCACGAGTGCAGAGTCATAGCCTTGCGCTGTGAGGCCTTTCATTCCAGTGGGATAACGAAATTGACCAGTCGGCGACTTTGCCACCTTTTCATACTTATCGAGGATAGTCGTCCGAATTTGTTCGATTTCCGTAATCCCGAGAGTTTGCATGCCGACACCTGCGATAGATTATTTCGATAGTTAGCCATTTTTTTGATAGGGTATACCTATCGTTTGTGGATGTCAAGGGCGGAGAGAAAGTGTACCGGCTGGCCGGAGTAAAAGTGTACCACCCGTTGTCAGAGAAAGGGCCCCGAGGGGCCCTTTCTGTCGATTTGATATCTCGGTTCTTTACCTTGGGGAAGGCTCTGGATTTTGTCCGTTATCCTCAAGAGATGGTCTTTGAGCCGGACGAAGCTTCATTTTGCTTTGGTTAAGCCTGTAACTGTCACCGTTAATTTCCAGGATATGCACATGATGCGTGAGACGGTCTAGCAATGCTCCAGTCAAGCGCTCTGAACCAAAAACCTCTGTCCATTCATCAAATGGCAAATTGCTTGTAACAGCGATTGATCCACGTTCATATCGTTGGCTGAAAACCTCAAACAGAAGCTCGGCCCCTACTTTTGACAACGGCACAAATCCAAGCTCATCAATGATAAGCAACTTGTACCCTGCAAGCTGTTTCTGCATACGTAGCAATCGCTTCTCATCTCTTGCCTCCATCAACTCATGGACTAGTGACGCCGCCGTGACAAAGCCCACTGAAAGGCCCTTCTGACATGCAGCAAGTCCAAGTCCAAGGACCAAGTGTGTTTTACCCGTGCCACTATTGCCGAGGGCAATGATATTTTCTCGGCGTAAAATGTATTCGCATCGGGCAAGTTCGTTGACCAGAGGCTTGTTGATACTGGGCAAAGCTCGGAAATCAAAACTGTCCAGACTTTTTACGGCTGGGAACTTCGCTTCACGAATTCGTCGTTCTACCATCCGCCGTTCACGTTCGATTAACTCCAACTCTGCCAAACGTAGCAGGTAGCGGGGATAATCCATTCCTTCGGCAGCGCACTGTTGGGCAACCTTGTCGTATTCCCTGGAGAATGTCGGCAACTTTAAGGATTTTAAGTGATGCGCCAAGAGTAGCTGTGGTTGTTCGCTCATGCCGCCACCTTCTTCAGTAGCGACGAATAGGCGCTGGCTTTTGTCGTCAGGACTTTGGCATTAGGAAGATAAGGATAGACATCAAGATCGAGCCGAGGCGGCTTACGTTCAATGATGCACAGCAGTAGATGTTTAACGGCATCAAAGCCGATTGCCCCCAGTTTCAGGGCCTGCTTGATCGCTGTTTCGACTTGTTCGGGAGAAAACATCTCCATCAAGCGCAGTACCTGAACATATTCTCGCTTGCCGGCAGTGCCCATGCGGCTTTCAAGCAATCGGCGGAGAGTGGAAAAGCATTCAGGGAGTTGCCAGCCGGCAAGCGGAGCCGCCTGGTCCAGCGCGTTAATCTTCCTCTCTAGCAGTGCTAGATAGTGCAGCGGATCAAATATAAAATCTTCTTTATCGTACGAACGCGAATGTTTAGCGATACACTCACTGCCACAACAGACCATGATCTCGTCAACATACGCCTTGATCAGCACGTCTCGGTGTCCGTATATTGTAGGTACGGAGTAGTCGTTTGTCTTGTAACGAACCAACGAAAAAGAACTTACTTTTGTTGGGAACTTGATACACGCGTCATAAGGTGTTGTCGGTAAAGGTAAAAATGCCGACAAGTCACGTTGAAGTCTTTGCCCAATGGTTTCACTGTGGCCACGAAGCTTTTCTGCTAGTCGCATTCGGCAGCAGGCTTCAAGATATTCATTGAAAGCCTCATAGCTTGGGAAATGCGGGATTGGGACCATAAAGTTGCGGCGAGAAAAACCCACCAACCCTTCAACCTTGCCCTTGTCATTGCCCTTCCCAGGGCGACCGAAGCGATCATCAAACAAATAGTGAGACTGTAGCTCACTAAATATGCGTGAGCGTACACGCTTTCCATCGCCAAGAATTCGAGCAACTGCGATCTTGGTGTTGTCGTAAAGGATGGACTGAGGCACGCTTCCAAAGAACGCAAAAGCTGAATTGTGTCCATCACAGAAAGCTTCAGTTGTCTCTGCGGGGTAAGCTTTGACGAAGCAGGCGTCGCTGTGAGGGAGATCAAAAGCAAAGAAGTGAGCTTTTTGCTCTATGCCACCTATCACTACTACGGCTTCACCAAAGTCTGCCTGGGCATGACCCGGGGGATGCACCAAAGGGATGAACATCTCCTGAGATCGCAAGGTTTGCTCACGCACGTAGTCCTTTACGATGGTATAGCCACCGGTAAACCCATGCTCATCTCGAAGGCGCTGCAGAATGCGCTTGGACGTGTGATGCTGTTTCTTGGGGCGAAGCTTGTCGTCGGCAAGGATCGCATCGATGATGCCTGTAAATTCTCCTAACTTGGGAGAATAAATCGGCTTCAATCGTTGGTAGCCCGGAGGGATGGAAAAACTGAGGAATTTTGAAATGGTTTTCCGGTGTAGCCCAAAGAATTTGGCTGCTTGGCGGATACTCATCCCTTCAACGTGGCAGGCTCGCCGGACTCGCTGATAAATCTCCACGTGGTACATCCCCCCTCCCTTCCTTGCGACCGGCTCTTTACCAGCAGATCGAGTGGAAGGCTTTAGCCGGTACACTTTCGGACCGGCGCAACCGAGGAATTCGGTCGCTCCAGGGGGGCATTATTGCTCCGGCGCTTATATCCTATTGATGTCAGAGTATGATTTTATCAAAAAACACGTAGACGAAATGTTTATTGAGTAGGCGTTTAAAAAACGCTATTTTTATATTCTGATACTGCATTGAGCCTACGTAGCGGCCGTTAAAATAGTCCAGTCCGATTAATAAATGACTGGCTCTTTCTGCGTTGTTGCCACAATGAATTTATCAGCAAGAAAAAATGTATTTAATTTGCACCAAATCAGGTGAATACAAAACATTTTGCATTCACCTGATTGTACTTAAATTGGCATATTAATTAACGGTAATCGTAGTCTGTCCCTGTCCAATATACTTCAACACCATTGTCGTATGGATCATTCACCGGCAGTAAACTTTGTTGAACATAACGGCCATCTCGCGAAAATCTATAATGTTTTTCGAGAACCCATCCCCACATATTGCAAATGGCTTTTTGAGAGTACAAATGTTTAATTGGAAGGTAGTACTTTTTATAGCATTTCGGACAAATTGTTTTCCACTGTTCATCTGGTTCGACGTAGAATTTTTCACCCATACACGCACAGACTTTTTTGACTGTTCCTTTTTTAGCCACAACTATTCTCCTTTGTATTGACGGGCACATCTTCTGGAAAAGATATCCCCGTTGTTTTATTTTAAGCACGCATTAACAACAAAATTCAGGTCTTTTCAGTGCAACTCAAATGTCGTCGGAAGAAATAATTTCATTAGTTGCATCATTTATTGATTGTTTGAAATTTTGCTTCCTGGCAATTGGTACAAGTTTCAATTTTCTGACAGGAGTTATTCCTGTTGAAATAGCAATTTCGCTCTGATATGTTTCGGCACTGTCCTCTGAAGAGTGTGAGGGCAAGTTGTTGATATCCATTGTTCAGTCCTTTTTTTCTTTGAATTTTTCGGCTTTGAATTTGAGTTCTCAACACTACTACTTAATTAAGTTTATTTATTGCAAAAAGCTGCAAGTGTTTAAATCATTCTACTACATTAGCTGGACATCTCCTGGCAAAGATGTCCAGCCGTTTTTAACTTCAAACTAATTCAGGCAATAAACTAACCGCTCTTTCTTTTTCACCTTCCAGGCAGTGATAATAATGGCTTGTTGTCGTTGAAATCATTGAGTGCCCTAACAGTTTGGACACTGCTGCCAAATCTGCTCCTTTGCTCAACATGGTAGTGGCAAAGAGATGTCGTAAGTCATACATTCTAACAGGGTATTTAATGCCTGCCCGTTCGCAGGCTCTTCTGAAACCTTTGCGGATCATGCCAATTGGCTGGCCGCGCCACTCGATCACATAACCTGACATTGATGAAGGCTTCTTTCCCTTCATCTTTTCAAGCAGGGCCGGGGCAATTGGTACAGACCGGTAGGTCTTTGTCTTGCTTGCATAAATTTTAGCAATGCCTTTCTCCAAGTCGATGTGATCCCATTTCAAGGCAAGAAGTTCAGATTCACCGGGCCGTGTCCCCAGGCTGAAACAAACCTCCATGGCCCACCTGACATGTGGCTCGGCATGGTCCATGATCCTTTTGACGTCATTGACGGTCAACTGGACATCACGCGGCTTCTCTCTTGATTTCTTCCTGCCCTTCATGGGGTTTACCTTAGTCAGCCCAGTGGTGACGCCAAAATTGAAGATGGCGTTGACGTAATCGCCATAACGATTCACGGTCAGCTGGGAACGGGGCCGGCCCTGTTTACCGTCGGTTTCCTGGAAGAACTGGATGAACGGGACCATGTCATCGATGTAGGTCATCGAATTCACTGCCCGGTCGCCGATCAGCGGATTGAACTGGTTTTCAACCATCTTGGCCAACTTACGGGTATTGTTCTCGGTTCTGCCCGACACCTTGAGATGGGACAGGTATTTTGCCGCGAGTTCCCGAAATGTCATGCCTTGAGGAAAGTGATCATCTTTCACCGGGGTAGTGATCTCTTCAATCACCTTCACTGGCGCGGGCTCCGGCAAGGTGATCACCTTAGTCTGAAGGACTGGAATTGCCTGCCCCTGGTCTTTTGCTTCAATGACAGCCGAATTAAAGGCATCAGCTTGAGCATAGGCATTGTCGCCGCGGCCGAACGACTTATCCCGTCTTTTACCCGACTCATCGTGATAAAAGACCATCCATCGTCCATCTCGTTGATAGACGCCCATAAAATACCTCCGAAGTGTATCCTATTGATTTTAAGTTGGTAATAATTATAAACCGGCAGTGAATCGAAATAGTAAGGCTCATTGAAATTAGCAAAAACAAATCAAAGGGCTTTTAGGCCCCTTGAAAGATAAAGCTAAATGGTATTCATCAATATTTCTTCGACTTCCTCCTCTTGCACTCCAAGATACCTTCGAGTAATTGAAGGACTGGAATGGTTTAACCGTTTCGCCAAGACTTCCCAGGAAACACCGAATGTCTTTCGCTGATGGTAAGTCCATGTCTTTCGAAGTGAGTGAGCACCATAATTCCCTTTCAGGTTAATGGCCTCAGTCCATTTCTTGACATATTTTGTCACGGCATAGGTTGTAAGGGGATAATTTCGACCTTTTCTGCTTTTAAACAGGAAATGGTCGTCATCATCCTTTACTGTCGCCAGATGAGCATCTAGTGCAGATTTAATCTCCTTATTTAAAATGAACACATTCTCCTTGCCCGTTTTCTTTTCGCGCAAGGTTATCCTCTCTCCGATCTTTACGTCTTTGACATCACTGACTTTTAATGCCAGCAAGTCTTGGACTCGCAGACCTGAGTTGACACCCATGACAAAAAGCAATTTGTCGCGGGGAGAGTCACTGAGAATCTTTTTGATGCTCTTCACACTTTTCAGATCAATGATCGGTTCAACCTTCATTTCCCCCTCCAATTCCCAGTTTTCTTCCAGGGAGTTGAAAATCGTACTTACAAATCAGCTCCTCAAAGGAAGCCCTTGGGAGACTCGACAATAACCCTGTAAAATTCTTCCAGAAAACCATTCCAAAAATCCCAATGTACGTTCTTGGTACAAAACGTACTTTCCCCTCATTGATTATTTCTGTATAACTTTAGACAAATAAACATAACCTTGCGCCGAATAATTAAAAAATAGCCACATCTTTCGATATGACTATGTTAAAGACCAAACGGATTAGACCTTCGTCAAAATGATCTTTCCATCTTCGGCGAGAACCGAGAACTCATCACCGTCACTGACGATAAGTCCTTGAAGGTCAAGATTCTTCAGATAAATCTTGAGCTCCAATTTGTTGTTCACCTTCGGCCGCCGCGAGTTCTTGAGGTAAAGCCCCTTGACCTCATAGTAGGTCTTGTCATCGCTCATCAACTTAAGGACGTATTGCTTCAGAGTCTGGCGGTGTTTGATTTCCATTCTTGCCAGAATTGCTGAAGCGTCCATGCCATTGAAAATGCACTCGCGAAGCATCGAAGGATTGTACTTCGATTCGATCTTCTTCTTTTCAGGAACTTCCTGTTCATCCACAGACACGTTATCGTTCTTCTTGCTCATACAAGCTCCTTTGTTTGGTTGATTGATAATTTCTGTATTGGCTGGAAGATAGTTCAAGAATTTATGCTGAATAATGCTTTTTGCATTATCTTGCGCAAGATGAGCTTGATCTCCCCGGGGCCAAAACGTGAATTGGCCCCAGGATCAATTTTCCGGGGTTTTCGGTCACGGGGGAGGGTAAGTCATGGGTCAATCCCCAAACGACCCAGGACGGGGAGTATAGAGGGTCGGTTTTGGGGTCTGCCGGGCGGGTAATTTCCCATGCGTGGGTGGAGAGCTGTCCCCGATCATCTTCTGAAACAAAAAAAGGACCCGGCCCGAAGGCGAGGTCCTCTGAATAGATTTACGTAGTCCTGCCGCCGCCCTGGTGTTCATGATGCACCAGGGTAGACAGCAGTTTCAGGATCGAATGATTCGTCGCCGGATCAAGCTCCCTTCACAACCGAACATACGGTTTGCCCGTATTCGGCTATAGCAAGAGATGTTTTTGCTCTTATTGAATTACTTCGTCGACCATGATTTTAAGTTTTCACTAACAGTCATGCCTTGAACAATCGCGGTCGCGTAAATTTCCTTTTAACCATCAAATAATTTACAAATACTACATCTCTTGCCGTATCCCTTACAGATACGCAGCCATCCTCCTTAAAAACTAGCGACTCCAACGCTTTTGCCATAAGGCATTTAAAGAGGACTTCCCTTGGTCTCAAGTCAGGTCTTTCAAAACCGTCCCGAACCTAATCACACATATGACCAGAAGGCATTATACCTATCTATATCTTCAGAACTGAATGTAATCAGTAAACTTCAGTTTGTCATGAACTTCGTTCATCATATGCGCCACCGTGGTTTCTTCATGAAAATCATGAATACGGGCCAGTCTTTCGGTCTCAATCCCTTTCACAACTGAATCGCTTCATATTGCTTAGATAACTCTCAAGAATTCCTGTTCGATGGAGCCGACAGGTAATTTTGACCTTGAGTCATTTTTATTTCTTGACCGCGAAATATTCTTAGGTTGAATCTCTCGTTTGCACTTTCAGCAACACTTGACCGACAACTTAATGCAAGGCACCCACGACACTTTAACTACGCTTAATATTTGTTTAAATTATTTGAATACGGTAAAAATCAATTCAGCTTGCGCATAATGTTTTATCAAGACTTGGTTGCTGGTTATTTCTTAAAATCGTCCAGATCGTCTATTATATTCAATAATATAGTCTTTTATTTCTGTCTGTAGAAAGAGAATGTTGCCGAACTTGTCTTGGAATGATACCCTATGGCTGTGAATCAAGCAATAAATATGTATAACTTTTATACGAAGCACTCAAGATAAGGGGCTATCACTTTTCATGTTTTGAAACTTGGAGGCAGTCCAAAAAGACGCCATCCTTATTCGTTGTAAAATCAAATTTTAATGAACCGGTAGCAGTTTGGTATATCAGTTTTTCTCCAAAAAAATTTATTATTTTTAAAATATATATTATATTTACCTATTATAAAACAATTAGAATAATTTTAAAAATATTATCTAATTCTAGTACTCAAAGAATATAATTATATTTGATAAATCAAAACATACATTCATAACACAATTCGTATGTTGCCAGACTACGACTGAGATTTTTTACTTTCGATATAATTATTAATAAAATCTCGTCTCAACCTAATAGTATTTAAGCATTTCCCACTACTCCTTGAAATATTTCTATCGCTCAATCTTTTGCCAGAAGCCATCAAGTTATCTATTGTCCTTCGCAAGATATCATCATTATTACTTACTTTTTCAGTGTGCGTATGGCCAGCTCCTATTGATTTGTTCTCTTTAACTTTTTTATTTCTATCTTCTCCCTTTAGCGAAGGATCTATTGGGTCCAATCCCATAACACCATAGTTTTTCATATTTCTATTATAACGAGGATTGTCTTTATTTTTCCAAAACCATTTAGCAACATGTTTGGCAATCGTTTCTACTTCATCATTATCAAGAGGACCTCTGTCAGGCCAGTGCTCCACAATCTTCGTAGAATTATAATTGTTCAAATAGAGCAATAGCAAATTAAAAAGACTTGGTCCATCAATCTGCTTCCTGATGTTGGCATTTGACCACATTCTGGCAACATGAAATAGCTCTGGGTTCCTTCCGGAATATACACTGTTCCTCATATTTTCAAAATACTGTTGTTTACTGGGCAATTCTACGAAGCTGGCTAAATCTTTCAGCGCATAGGAGTTATCATGCCACGAAGTGTCCCAGACTCCAGAGAAAGGATTCTTGATGACGACATGCGTGAAATCCTTATCTGCTTTTAACTTCTCAGTGTATGCGTACCTGAGCGCATTAAAGTATTCGACAGGTTTCCTGCGAATTTTATTGTCGTTGCTACCACAAGGCCAGTATACAGGGTCTTTCAATTCATATAAAATATGGGAGTGTCCATTCTGGGGGTTGACGATCACTATCGTTGGCTCTGAAAGACCAACCGCACTCCATGCGTTCGCGGAATCCTCATAGTCTAGATCGAAGCAAAGATAAGATCGCCGCGACCTTGGCAAAGCAAGGTAGACGCCTTCCCTGAAGGCCATAGCTGGATACGACAATTTGTCACACTGTTTGTCGTAACCCCATAAAATACTGTTATCGAAGTGCATTTTAAATCTTTTTTGCGGCGATGTATCAGAATACTCATCTTCATCTGCTTCAAACTCTGGAATATCTTGCGCGGAATAACAATACTTAATTTCTGTGCCTGCTAAATCTTCTTCGAGTGGCAGGGGTGTATTGTCTTGAATTGGCTCTTTCCGGCATAAATTCAGAACCCATTCTGGGGCAGGACTGATCGGAAAATTGTTTTTTATCGTATAGAATTTAAATGTCACAGGATGTATTGAGCCTGGAGCTACGACCTGAAATCCTAAGCCTTGTACATCAAAGACAACGACACTCATGGATTGACCCGGGATGATTTCAACTTCTTTTTTCTCTTGACCCTTCCGATAAACAAATCCATCTGTCGGATATTGATAATAATAGTGATTCTTGCCGCTACCAGTCTCAATGGTCAAAGTATTCTTGAAATCATCTGAAATGTTGTTTTCAGAAAGATATTCTTCAAAATATTCAACATGATCAATGTCAAGGACAATGACGCCACTGGCAGGCCCACAAGCGACACCCGCATTGTTTCTGATGTAATCTAAGGCGTTGAATTCATCCTTTTCAATACAGGCCTTCGTCCAGCCCATTTTAATAGGGGATTTTTCTTTCTTTTTTTGTTCTGGCAAAGCCCTAACGGGTATCAATGAGAATATCTTCGACAGTTCTTCAAAAACATCAATTCTATCTAGTTCATTAAATTCAGTCAGACTGTTTATTTTTTCGACAAGCTCACCCGGAAGCTGCCGAATTGGAATCGCCAAATTTTCTTCATCCTGAAAAGACATGCCATCACCTCTCCTGCCTACAACTGAGAGACATACTTTAAGCCATTTTAAAATGACTTGTTTTTTCAAAAACAAAATATAATTTTCAAATTTTGACAGTCACAACGAGGTTTTCTGCCGTATATATTCTACAAAAAATCAGCATGTAACTCTTTCAATTCAACGCCCGTGTGTAAATACCAACAGCCGCTATGATCTATTGAGCTAGCTCAGTAGTTGTTTGCACTTTCTACGGGTAAAGTGTGTCAAATCCATTGGCAATGTGGGCTTCACGCACACGATCTTGCAGCTTGACAAAGTAGTGAGTGTTCACTAGTTGTCGATAAAATGTAGCGTTTTGTCCGTAAAGATTTTGATATGATATGCCGAGTTCATTTTTCAAGTACTCAATGATCTCGTCAAAGTATGGCGAACCATCCAAGTGTTTAATTCCAGTAGCTTTATTTGGCTCAAAATCTTTAAATCTAAGCGTCAATTCAGGGTCATTCGGAGTATTCTTGGCGTTCCAGTAATACATAAATCCAAAGATTTGGCCTTGAGCCCAGTTGCTGCTATCGCTGTAATCAACTGGCAAATTTTTCAATCTGTTGTATGCGCTAACGCCGAGTAAGTGAACTTTTTTATTCGCTTGCTTTATTTTCAGCACAGCAGCGGCCAACTTTTGTTTATCATTTTTGTGTTTTGAAAACCCAAGAGATATCAAATCGTAACTTTTCAAGTATTCATCAAGCTCAGCCACTTCTTCCCCTATGTAATCATGTACAACGGGAACAACTTTTATCCCGGCCGCTTCAATTTTTTTCTGATTCTTATAGTTCTTTTCAAATCCATCTAAGTGAAAGTCTTCATCGAAGTTGAAAATAAAATCGAACCGCTCTTGGAATGTTTTGCAATATGCAATGAATCCATCGATGCTGATGGGCTTGCCGTTGCTTCCTTCGATGTTGTTTAAGCTAAAAGCCCCGCTATCGAGGATGAGGCTGTTAATCATGCCCCTATTCTTCTCAATCATACTATAATAGTCGCTGCTTGTCGTCCCATACGAAAGCAAAATATTTATTTCTGCATCCTTAAACATATTTCTGTATTCGGCAAGAATGTCGAAGCTAAACGAAGAGAGGTAAATTTTGATTTGCATATTACATATTCCTCAATTCTTTTCTCAGCCAAACCAGTTCACGAATTGCCTGTGTGACAATATCCAACCCAAGATGCTTGACCTCATCTAGTCCTTTAGTCCTGTATCCTGACGTATTGTCTATAAGCTTACAGAGCAATCCAGGCGACGCTTGTGCGTGTTCAGTTGTGTTCTCATTATTTGAAATTTTAAAATCTCGATTCGCTATTGATTCTTTCATGTAAGCATCTTTTTCAGCTTGGCTTGCTAGGCTTCCAATGTGGCTGATTACTTTTTTATTTACGACGCAGCCAACCGACACACACCTGTAGTACAATTCATTGTCAACGCCAGTCTTTTTAACTTCAGCAAAATCTTTTTCATAGGCACATATTTTGTCGACCTTTTCTCTGAAAATTCTTCGATCTTCATCTGTATCAACTGGGCTGTTAAATGAAAATTCAAACATCTCTCCTGTCTTCTTGAGACCTTCCTTGTCTTTCCTGTGCTTGCCTATAAGCAAATTAAATACATAAAGCAGCTCATCTATTCCGAGGAAATAATATTTTTCAAGTTCTTTTCCGTAGTTATATAATTTTACTGCCTGCTCTCGTCTCTTTTTCCCAAAATTCGTGAAATTTTCAGCTGCGAACTTTGTCCAACTGACTTTCACTCGATCAATGCTTGGATCTTTATTGTATCGATCCTGTAAATTGAAAAGTAGCTCGCCGAGCCGCGCCCAATTGTACGTTCGAGTCTCAATCGCTTTTTTCCCAATTATTTCAAAGTCCAAGTATATACTATCAATACACTTGGCTTCGGCAGGTATTGTCATGGAGCTAATTATCGAAGAAGCTAGGGTTTCAATATTTTGAACATTTCCAGCAACGTCAATTCCGAACTGATTGATATAACCGAGGTCAATAGTCATGTTTATTCCTTACGCTATTTGGTAAACTGTTTTGGTCTTTAACGTATCGGCAACGATTATAATCTGACCTGTCTCTTCCAAGTATTTAATAATCTTATCAATTTCATCGGCATTGAAATTTTTGTTGCCTTGCAACAGTTTGGGGCGAAGACAGGAACCATTTTCTTTTGCTATATATCTCAAGATTACTTTAGATCGCTTAGCAACTTCTGACTCTAAAATAAAATTAGTTAAAAGCCACTTTGTTGACGTATAAGCACACTCAACAACGTAACCACCGCCTTCAATATCCTTGCGATCTAAAATGGTCGACTTTTGATCTTCCGCAAGATGAAGTAGCATTGCTATTTTCAATATGTATGGCGACCATCTTCTTAAAAATGGTTCTATATAGTCTTTTATCTGTTTCGTTTCACCCCGAACTTGATCATACATCATTTTGTGGACATCGTTAAATGCGATCTTTGCGTCATTCGACAACAAAAATTCTTTTCTGTCGTGGATACTTGTTAAAAATTTAAGCATATCTGACTCAATGCGGCTGTACTTACTGTTGACATTGACGCTTGGCAATGCATTTGGGATGTCATCTTTGACCGGCGGCAGAAACAAAAGAAACCTCGGCAAGAATCCAGAAAGGACATCTTCTTCATTCAATAATTTTGCAATTTGACTGTGCGTTGTTGCGCCACAAATAGATATAAATGGCTCCTCGAGAGTTATTACACCGCCTGTCTTCGTGGCTGTTTCGAAGAGTCGAGGGGCATCATATAGATCCGCCATAGTTGAACGCATTGACGTACTCGAGATGCCGCCTGTAAGTTGCTGCAACCATGTTCCGAATTCAGAGCTTAATATTAAACCACCTTTCTTTTTAGACAAGACATCAAGAAGAGCTGGGAAAGTTGTTCTTGTTGGCAAAAATATGTTTTTTTCATACAGCCCATCTTCTTGTCTTTGCGTCCCTTCAAGATTATCAACTGCATCTGCCGCAGTCTTAGATTTATTATGACTTGTTATAATTTCTTGGATCACATAAGCCGGAGCATGAGCAATGCGCTGTGCCGTTGTCTTAAACCCGCCGGATTTATTAACTTCAATCATCCACAGGTTCGGATAAAGTTTCTGAAAATAGCCTTCTTTGTTTGTCGACAAGTCATTTTTAGGAATACAGACAGACTTTTGAACTACTGACGAAATTAGGCTTAATACATTGACAGTGGCAGATATTTCATCGCAACCTGTTTGGGCTTGAACACATTCAATATAATCTTTAATGAGACTTGGGAATCCTCTCGTGTCAATTGTAACACCAGTATTGTCTAGTTGGTCTTCTACGGTCGCTACCTTTTGCTTCAACACCTCATCTTTGTCTTCTTCCTGGTCGGCAGTCTTCTTAGCGTTTTTGTTCTTTGCCATATTGTCCTCTCAATTTTCTCTAGCTTCTACAAATTGAATCACGATGGCATATTCGTAGCGACAAAATAACTCGTGATTTGTCCGGATGTCTGTCTTTTTAACTCGAAGATGGACTTGAGGTGATAAGATCATTAACTTCTTAAGTTCCGAACCTAAAGCCCTCACAACCCCCTCCCGTCCTCCCCCGGAATGCCCCTGGATACTCGATGCGTAGACGCCTGCGCGTTATGTCGCGCCTCACCAACCCTCACCAGCCCTCACGAACCGGCGTATTGTCGCTACCGGGGGGCGAGGGCAACGAAACCAAAGCCTCCGAGGTGACGCCGACTCCCGTGCCCTATGCAACCTCGGCAGATAGTCGCGCGCGCTGGCGAGCCTCGCTGGGACGCTTTGCTTTACCCCCCAATCACCCGGGATACTCAATGCGTCGATGTCTGCGCATGGGGTAGCGCCTCACCAACCCTCATTTCTGGCTCATTCTCGCCGCCCTGGTGGCATTGGTCAAAACGGGACCGCGGACCTTGCCAACGTCGACGGCTTATCCCGCGTGCTGGCGAACCTCGTTATGACGTTTTGCTTTACCCCCCCCCAATTACCCTGGATACTTGATGCGTCGATGTCTGCGCATGGGGTAGCGCCTCACCAGCCCTCATGTCTCGCTCATTCTCGCCGGTCCTCGCAACCACTCCGGTGGAGTTCCCGCTGCCACCAGCACCAAATGAACCCGGATACTCGATGCGCAGACGTCTACGCGTTGTGTCACGCCTCATCGGCCCTCATTTTTCGGGTCATTCGCTCCGATCCTGGCAGCACCCCCGGCAACCGGGCTGAACTCCCCAGTAAGGCCCACATTAACATCCCAATTTTCTGTCGCCACATGCAACATCGGCGTCGTTCACCATTCAGCCTGCCGGCCTGGAGACGGGCTACACACCCCTTGCCACACCCAAAATGAACCCGGATACTTGATGCGCAGACGTCTGCGCGTTGTGCCGAGCCTCACCGAGCCTCGTTATTGGGCTAATTTTCGCCAGGGCCGCCGCCGCAGGAGAGGACGATGGCTTCAAATTTTCAAATTTGAGACGCATTGCGATTTAATCTCAATAATTCAATATGTTGTCGTAAATTTCCGTGTTCAAATTCTTTCAAATTTATTCAACATGCTGATTTTATTTAAATTTGTCGAAAACGGCTTCAGCCCCCCCCATTTTCGCCGCTTGTGCCTCAGAGGGAGCACGGGGTTGGCACAGCCCGAAACGGCGATTACCGAGCCGGTCTGGGCCTTTCTCGGCCTTCTCTGCGTCGTGTCCCGCCGTGCTGGTCGGTTTCGACGCCGATGCCCCCCCCTCCATGAGGAACAAATGAGCATGCGCCCCCGCCGGCTTGATCATGTCACCAGCTTTACCGCAGAATTACCGCACAGCCTGTCCTGCCGCAAGGGTTCTGGTACAGCTTTGGAAGCCTTCTCTGGCTCCACCTCTGTTCGCGACTCACTTCGTAATCGGCATGATACTGAAAACCCAAAAGGCCTGGGACGGCAAAACCATCCCAGGCCCAAATCCCTCGTTTACGCAGGGTCGGTGCGGTTATGCCGCCGACGCGCTTTCACCCTTATCGTCCTTCTCGGGCTTCGCCGATGCTTTGTTTTGAGGCTTGGTGTCCGATTTCACAGCCTTAGGGCTTTCCGTGGGGGCAGTGTTCTGATCGGTACCGCTTCCATCGGCAGCCTTAGTAGCTGCGTCCTGCTCAGCTTGCTTGGCTTGCTTGCCCTGCCAGCGATCAGTTTTTTCCCAAGGCTTGGCTTTGTTGAGGATGTCCTTCTTTTTCTGAAGCTGCGCATCCGTCATGAGCTTCGTGCCGGGGGCATACCCACACAACTCACGGTACTGATCCGGGGTGATATTGTGACTAACCGAGAGATGCGTCTTCGTAATGACGCCGAAATCTTTTCCACAAAGGCAGCACGTAGCCTTTTCACCTTTAAGAGCGGACATCGGGTTCACCTTGAAGTCTGCCTTAGTGTAACCGTGCCCAGAGTTCTTGTTGTCGGCAGGGCCACCGTCGTCATCACGAACTACGGTGTTGCCCATAGCGATATCAGCCTTCGCCTTTGCCAAGCCTTTCATCACTTTCGTGGCAAGATGAATTTGATCATCGATGGCAAGAGCAGGATGCAATTCCATAATCGCCCGAATGATAGAAACGTCGTTATCCATTTTTGTGACTCCAGCTGTAAAAAGTTTACTCGTCTTTGCCCAGCCAGATATTGAGTCGACTGAATTCTTTACTCGCTCTTCGTCGCCATCTCCTGTTTGGAGTGATGTTTTCAGTCTGCCCACAGGATCGGCATTCGTTCCAGGGAGACCGCCAGCCCATCAAAGCGAACAAGCTGCTCGATGCCGTGCCGGTCAGCTTTTCTCGACCTGTCCTTGCCCGGCGCTCTGTCACAATTTCTGCCATGGCGAGCTTTCCGTTTAGGGGGTGGGATTTTCCCTTGCCGATTAAGCCCCTGTAGTATAACCGCCTTTATCAATGGAGGAAGTTACTCCCCGTGGGCTCATATGGGTACTTCTAGGCCATCCCGGCATATGCGACAATTTGCAAAAAGGCTTTTTGCAGAAAATCGATCAAAATTTGGGGTGCCGGAAAACATCGCGGGTAAGCTGCGGGGCTTAGGGATACCGCCTTCGACGGCAAGAGAGGATGAAACGGAATCTGCCAGAGAAGACGCGATGTGACTTATTATGCCGTATTGGTCTTGAATCATGGACGATTAATCTTGCCTCACAACAAGACAACCACCATGCAAAGATAGGATCACAACATTATGGGCGATGAAATAAATCAAAATATCATTTTCCCGTTCTATGCCAATGAAAGAACAGGTAATATGTGTTTTATAGATGGGATTTTAACAAAACTTTTTCCAGACAATACAGAGAATCAATCAGAAAACAACGATTCTGACCATGATAACGAAAGAAGTCTTGTGTGCAAAATTGTAAGCGAATACACCAAGGACATTGAACGAATGTTAGGGTCAAAGGCTTTGGCACCGATGACAGAGTATATTCTTGGTGGCCTTAATACAGCTTCTGACACAACGAGCATTCAGGGAATTAGCTTAAAAACGACATTTGCATATTTGAAAGAAACTCTTTTGAACGACGAGAGGCCAAAAGATGGTGTTGTCGACGCGCTAGGAGATCTGCTGCAAACAGACACAACTTATACAGCCCATATTGCCTTGTTAAAATTTTATGGACTTGACCCTAAAACAATAAAAATTTATTTCCAAAAAATAAACAGCCTCCCGAACAACGACAAATTAAAAACTTGTTTTTCTTCGATAGGCATTTTCGGGATGAGGTTTTTAATTATAAATTACCTCATTACACAGTTCGAGTCAGATATTGAGCGAGAAAGACATTTTGATTTCAGGATATTTGGAGAAATATTTGCCTTGTATATAACACATGTAACAGACCTTCCTGCTTCGATCGAGACTTTAAGCACGGAATCATTGATGCAAATAATGTTACGGACTGTATTTAATGAAGGGATGATTTTCCGTGAATGTCAATTTTACTCAGAACGTTCCCTTCGCGCGATGTCCACACATGGAACAAGCCATACAATGCGCGAAAATTCCAAAGAAAAGAAAAAACAACACTTTCTTCGTGCAGCACAGATTATTTTTGAAAAACTAAACAGTCCAGACAACAACAAATCGTTAAGTGAACTTGCAGATGGCATCAGAAAATCAGCAGAGTTTAAAGAGTACAGACTTGGCAAAAGACGAATTGAGGATGAAGTCAGAAAATTAAAAAAGGAACAGAAATAGCTCTAACTAAAACGTCATTATGCTTTTGTGTCGAATTTGTTAGAAAGTTGTTATTAAGGCATTCTCCAAGCTGGAATCGCTTTCAATTTGCCTGTTGAAAATACCTTTATTTCCCACTCAACCCCCTGTTTTCAGAAGAGAGTGCTCGAAAATCCGAGGTTTGACTTTTCGATTTACCACCAGCCCCGATATTTCGCGGTCTAAATCACAGGCTGGCTCCATTTTGCTGGTTACTGCGCAAAACACCTTGCTAAATGCGCATTATGGTCTTGAATAGCCACGCAGCTATTTCATCGTGATTTCGTATAGAATAAGTGCGTGTCGCTCCAAACCCAGCAAGGCATTAACTTCTTTCGATTAGTCGTCTTCGGGCAGCATGATGGTCAAGACTGGCTCGCCGTGATCACCTGGACCCATCACGGCCAGGATATTCACAGTGGCCCACTTGCCCGGCGACATCAGGAACAGCACGTCAAAATTGACACGATCCCTGGCACCAAAGGTCTTAGCGGCAATAAGTGTTTTGAAGAGAAGATCATGAAGCCGTCCCTCGACGGATTGACCCTCACCTTCCAGGCCAGCCGGCGGTGTCAGGTAATCACCATAGAGATGGTCAGTGACGACGGTATTCACTTTGAAGCCAAGTTGATTTGCTTGCTCGGTGACGTCGATCAACACCCCGTCCTCGATGGCCTGCTTACGCGTGTAGCTGAAGATGACATTCCACTCTTCGGTCATTTGGGTATCCTCCCTTTGGGAATCTTTAAGAATTCCTTGGAGGATATCCTGGGGCCGGAGGGGAGGTCACTGGGGCTATGGCATTAAACTTGTAAGTGATCTGTGTATCGGCAATTCGTTTGTTTATTTTAAGAGAAACTCTTCAGAAGTATGCGTACGAACAATTAGATATCATCTTTTTGATGGTCATCTTCATCGTCAGTATTAGACTCGTTGTCATCAACTTCACCTAGGAGCGTTTCAATCTCATCTGCTAAGTCGAAAAGACGTTGTCCGTATAGTTCAAAATCTTCGGCTGACTTATCTTCTAAATAGTCGGCAACCTCTTGAAGGATTGTTGATGCTTTAGAAATCTTTTTCTTTGTTGATGAGTTCATCCCTTATTTCTCCTTGACTTAAGTAGTTAGCATGACTGTATAAGTGTAATGAAATATTAATGTTTCGAGTGTATTAGCTGCCATCTGCGGTAGTCTTATGCATCATTTTTTCTATAGTTTTCTTGAGTACTGTTATGTCCACAGGCTTCGAAATATAATCGTCCATCCCGGCTGCAAGGCATATTTCTTTGTCTCCAGCCATAGCAAGGGCTGTCATGGCTACAATCGGGATGTTCTTATAAAATTTACCAATGGAAGCTCGAATCGCTCTGGTCGCTGCGAGACCGTCCATGACAGGCATCTGAATGTCCATCAGTACAATGTCGAACTTTTCATTAGATAGGCACCGAAGAGCTTCTTCTCCATTGACAGCGGACACAACTATAGCTCCATACTTTTCAAGTAAACGTCGGCCAATGCGCTGATTAATTTCGTCATCTTCGACGAGAAGAATTTTTAGATGCATCTGATAGGGTAAATCACCTGATGGAATTAATTCATTTTTTCGATGCGGATAGTCTGGCGACAAACCAACCATGTCTGGGACGCCTATTAAGATGTTGAAATTTACAGTCGTGCCTTTGCCGACCTTACTTTCAATTGCAACATCACCGTTCATGAGAGATACAAGGCGTTTTACAATTGAAAGGCCAAGCCCTGTTCCCTTGTATTTACGGGTCAATGATCCATCAATTTGAGTAAATGGCTTGAAGAGGTCTGCAATAAGATCTTTGGGAATGCCGATGCCGGTATCTGAGACTGCAAACCTAAGCCTCTTCTTGTTTGGAATAATATCATTGGCGAAATCGATGTGGATTTTTACCTCGCCGCTTTCAGTAAACTTCATGGCATTTCCAACTAAATTGAATAGAACCTGTCTGATGCGCCCTGCATCAGAAATGATTAAATTTGGAACTTTAGGCGACACATCGATAGTAAGTTTGATTTTTTTTCTGTATATCTGTTCTTTAAAAATACTCGCAACAGAACGACAGATGTCATGTATACAAAATTCATTTTCGATAATTTCAAGCTTCCCGGCTTCTATTTTCGAAAAATCGAGTATGTCGTTAATTAATGTGACGAGATTGTTGCTCGACTCAACTATCAAATTTGTATAATCTTGCTGCTCTTCGTTAAGTGGTGTCTCGAGCATAAGTTGTGATAAACCAATAATTCCATTCATTGGCGTACGAATCTCATGACTCATGTTTGCCAGAAATTCACTTTTTGCACGTGTAGATTGCAAGGCCTCATCCCGTGCGACTACAAGTTGTTGTTCTATATCGTTTTTGTCAGTTATGTCAAAAGCAATATTGCAGATGCCTTCTATTGAACCTTTTTTGTTTATTACCGGAGTCCTAGTACCCCGAAAACTTCGTCTCCCTCCACTTGTTGCTATAGTATCTTCTGAGACAAGATTTTCTCCAGTTTTAATAACATAAAGGTCCCTTTCTCTGAGGCGTGCGGCAATTTCAAGGTCTAAAATATCATAATCAGTCTTTCCAATAAGGTCTTCTTGTCTAAAGCCGAATGATTGTGCAAATGCCTTGTTTGTCAGAATGAATCTGCCTTCGAGATCTTTAACAACAATAAAATTCAAGCTGGAATCGAGGATCACCCTTATTAGTTCATCGCGATTTGTTAGCATTTCTTCCGTGCGCTTATACTCTGTGATGACATTAATCATCATATGACACACGGAAGAACCGTCGCGACTAGGTGCAGTTGTGGTAGTTAAACTCACCCACAAAAAGCCTTTGCCTTTTTTGTCGATACGAATTTCACAAACAGAAGACGTGTTTGTTGTAAGCAATTGCTTGCGATATAAGTAGTAAATGTCTTGATCTTCTTTGAAGACGAAACGGGTAAATGGCTGCTCTACTAGTTCCTGCCTGGCTACTCCAAACATGGACGCGGCGGCGAGATTGGCTTCGAGAATAAACCCCTGTTCGCTTAAGGTGCAATACGCTATCGGTGCTAAATCATATAGATCAAAATAACGTGCCCGTAAGATGTCAAGATCAACTTGCTTTTGACGCAACTCTTCATTCTGCATCTCCAGTTCTATTTGGTGTACCTCTAATTCGTGGAGAGTCTTTTGCATTTCTTCAAGGGGGATAGCGTTAGAAATAGTCTTAGTTGCATTCGTTAAGAACTGTTTTTCTGCTCGCTGGCGCAATGTATCTGCCATATCAATCTCCGTCAAAACGGGCGCTCCAGGATTTAGGGAGATTTTATTTTCCCTACCCATAATGGATTAGCATGGTTTTACTTCTGGCGATAGTATCCGAATGGCCTTCTCCCTGCTGGTTTCGAGATTGTCTGAATCCACCTGTGCTCAGCGTCTATTACCCCTGGGCTGTTACGGGATGCCATAAATAAATTTGGCACGGAGCTACCCCGGTACCAATCGGACATTGGGCCGTAGTGGGATTCTCCTGGGTTTTGCCCACGGCGGGGACTAAGGGAGGGATGGGCGAGGGAAGCCCCCGGAATGGGCCGTAGGACGCGAATCCAGGGGGTGTCAGCAACTTCTTCCGATCAGTCGTCTTCTGGCAGCATGATGGTCAAGACTGGCTCGCCGTGATCACCTGGACCCATCACGGCCAGGATCTTCACAGTGGCCCACTTGCCCGGCGACATCAGGAACAGCACGTCAAAATTGACACGATCCCTGGCACCAAAGGTCTTAGCGGCGATAAGTGTTCTGAAGAGAAGATCATGAAGCCGTCCCTCGACGGATTGACCCTCACCTTCCAGGCCAGCCGGCGGTGTCAGGTAATCACCATAGAGATGGTCAGTGACGACGGTATTCACTTTGAAGCCAAGTTGATTTGCTTGCTCGGTGACGTCGATCAACACCCCGTCCTCAATGGCTTGCTTACGCGTGTAGCTGAAGATGACATTCCAGTCCTGGTCCATTTGGGTATCCTCCCTTTGGGAATTTTTAAGAATTCCCGGGAGGATACCCTGGGGCCGGAGGGGAGGTCACGGGAGACTCCAGGCAAACTTGGTCGCCTCCCGTGATTCTAAGTCTATGTCTACTTACTTCCAGGAATACGTGCCGGTAACCTAGCCAGTGCCTTAATATTAAATCAATCCTTGGAGAAACGAGCAGAGCATAAACCATGTATATATATTATTGGTCCGCCACCTTCTTTAAATATTGAAATGTAGGAATTCGCAGAGTTCGGGATGGCGTCGCTTATGATGTCTCCCCTAATGTCGTATTGATTATTCAGCAACGGTTGAGGAGAATCAACACGCAAATTTATCGGAATGTTTAAATTGTAAGTGGTAGCCTGTTCATTTGAGTCCTTCATCGTCAACATAATCTTCACAGAGGACTCGTTTATGTCCTCAACAGCAAGTTGACATTTTCCATCTTCGCCGCGCACCAAGTCGATGTACTTGCCGATAAATTGTTTTCGGTATTGCGCAAAGAATTGTTTCTTCGCGGCTTCTAATTTTTCAGAATTAATTTTTGTGAAGATTTGCGACACATCGCTGGAGTACGCTGAGTTTACTTTGTCGTATATCCTGTACAAAGGTTTATTCTTGTATAGCTGCGTAAGAAGTTCATCAACTTTTAAAAATCTATCTCCTTCCGTCTCGATGGCTGCATTAGCCAGCTTGAAGCTTTCGTTGTCTGTATTGATTAAAAATTGAATTTTTACTTGAGTGTCTAGTAATATTTCTTTATGGATTGGCAATTGACTTACGGTTGAGGCATCATACTTTTCGTTCAGAACATAATCAATCGATTTTGGCATGTCGACAATACCAACAAACTCTACAACCTTACGCTTTTGCTGGTCTTCAAACTCACTCCACTTGATTGTTTTAAAAAATTGATAATTATCAAGTGCGTTGCCGACAGTCGTCGTGCTGTCAAAGACAAGCGTCCCCTTTTTAACCATTGATATCAAAGGGCCAGTTCCTGAAATTGTTTTTTTGGTGTTTGTTGTGACATTATTATTTGAAACGGAATTGTTGTCTGAACTCCCAGACGAAAATAGCACAATTATCATAAATGCAATGACGACCATCGAAATTTTGTTCATGAGGATAGGTAGAATTTTATCTTTTGCTGGGACATTACTTTTGCAGACTGAAAGCAGCTTGTTAAATTCATTTTTTAAAGCAAGAGTAAACTTATTCATGGAAAACTCCCTTTCAACACCACAAACTTTCATGGTGGTTAGTTGTTAATACCCATAGAAGTCTAAGCAGTAGCTATTAGCCCAGCCACCCCGCCAGTGGACCTTGGGCTCCCTAACTTCCGAAGGGGCCGCCGCCGGGATCAATGGCCCACTTTCAAAATAGGTTATATAGTACCTGTTTTCAAGAAAAAAAGGCGTGTCGTCTGGTTCGCCCCCTGCCGCCTGTTACGTATTGGTATTCGGGGGGAGCGATGCCTAACATACATGAAATATTAGGGAAAAGAATTCAGATTCTTAGGAAGAAGGGCGGGTTGACCCAACTCCAATTAGCTGAAATGGCGAACTTATCCTTGAAGCACCTCGGGGAAATCGAGAGGGGAAGGGGCAACCCCACCCTGGAAAGCCTCCACAACTTGTCAATGGCCCTGGATGTATCCTTGATGAAGTTGTTCGACCTGGAAATTGATGTGCTTACGACCGAAGCAACAGAAGAACTCGCGATAGGTATTATTCAGTCCGCGTCCCCAAGTGACAAATCGAAAATACTTAAAATACTTGTTGCACTATCCGAATAGTATTGTTGCTCGTCTTGCGAAACACATTCAGTTACGATCTTTTGAAGCGGCAGCGATCCGACCAAGATATTCCCTGTAAGTCGTTGCCAAGCTCACTCCTATTTCTGCCCACCGCCGCACAAAGACTCCCTGTACTCCCGAGTCTGCCGCGCCCATGACATCAAAAAGGTGTTCGATAGGCTGAAACCGCTGAATGATCTCTTCGATCAGTTCAAGCGTCTTGTCGTTGGCTTCTGCTCCTGTTGTCATGCTCACCTCATGATCCGGAAATAATTGGTCCAAGGAGGGAGGATAGCCCGAGCCATGGAGGCGGTCAGGGGTGCTGGGAAGCAGGAAGGGTCTTGGAGCTACCCCGCGTGTAGCTGAAGATGACATTCCAGTCCTGGTCCATTTGGGTATCCTCCCTGCATGGCAAGTTCGTGGTTACTCGTAAAACTTCGGGTCATCCTTGGTGACCTTCAAATTATCAAACCGTCCACGAAGGTTTCGTTCTTCTTTTTCAATTGCGTTTCGAACATTTTCCCGACCAACGATCACACCACCCCCACTGGTGATCATCTTGAGGACTCCACCAACTACAGTACCAAAGGCAACTCCAGCTAAAAATTTGAAAAGCCACATGTGATTAACCTCCATGAAGCGGTTTAATGAATCGTGATTTCAGATGTTCCTATTGGATGTAACAACCATTTGATCGAGGCGTTCCCGAAAACTTGAGGCAAGCTGTATTCCTATTTCTGCCCACCTCCGCACAAACACTCCCTGTACTCCCGAGTCTGCCGCGCCCATCACGTCAAAAAGGTGTTCAATGGGCTGAAAGCGCTGAATGATCTCTTCAATCAGTTCGTGCGTCTTGTCGTTTGATTCTGCTTCGTTCGGCATGCTCACCTCGTGGCCCAGGAGATCGGGGACCAGGGAAGGATAGCCTGGGCCATGGAGCCGGTCACGGGGCTGGGCAGCTGACGGGGGAGGCCGGGGCAATTGGCAGTGCCGCCGGCTGAATCGGACATTGGGCCGGAGTGGGATTCTCCTGGGTTTTGCCTATGGCGGGGACCAAGGGGAGGGTTGGGCTAGAGAAGCCCCAGGATGGGGCCGTAGGGCGCGAATCCAGGGGGTGTCCGGGGACACGAGGGGCAAGGGGCAACGAGCCACCCCGACGGAGGTAGAAGTAGGTGATTAATTAACAGCCAAAGCTGATTAACATAAATCTCTTTTCATTTGACAAGACAATATCAGAAAGCTATCTGCCAATTTATTCATCCAGACACTAAGGAGCTAATCATGGTCGATAAAGAAATTTGGGCAGAGGCTTTGAACTTGGCAAAAGACCAGCTTCGACATGGAAAAGTCCATTTCAGCGAACTCGAAGGAGTCACAAAGAGCATTTACGAAAAATTGATTTCTCTGAGCTGCGGCCCTGTGATTGATATTGAGCCTGAGCCGATAAAGCAGATTGAAGCTTCTCAGCATGTGAAGACCAAGAAAGGGGTCAAGTGCGCTGTGTGCGGTGAAGAGTTTAAGGTTCTAGGCTCGAAGCATCTTTCGTCCCATGACCTGACTCGTGAAGAGTACATGAAGAAGTTTGGCGTTGCGAAGAAAGATATGTCTATCAAGATTGCCAGAAAAACGCTGACTGGCGAAGACAATCCCCTCAAGCAGATGCAGATGATCATGAAGGAATTTGGAATTAAGCGCGGAGATGTCACTCAGTTTGTTTTGGACAATGGTTTTGACAACATGAAGTCGCTTGCTGCGACCGCGAAAGAAAAGAATGTTGGCATTCTTGAGTTGCTGAAGGCTGTTGACGAAGCCCAAGAGGCCAAGGGCAACAAGAAATAGCTGAGGCTCAAAACAAGAAGCCCACGTCTTCCATGTTCAAGTGGTCGGCGTGGGCTTTTTTTACAGGATGCTTGGAAATACAGTAGTCCCGCGAATGCTATGATGCGCCGTCGTTGTGGTGATTTAATCCGTGATGTCCACACACCGTATCTATGAAGCTACTAATTATATCAGATGTGCACCATGATTTTTCCGACAAGTGGGCAATCCAATGGACGATCTTGGGATAGCTATCGCAGCGATCTACGTCGATTTCGTAGGGTGCTAAGCTATCGTTAAATTTAATGTAAACAACGCCGTCTTTAATATAAACTTTGCCCATTAGTTACCTCTTGCAGGTTGTTTGGTTGAGTCGATAAAACCCAGGGAACGCATACTTTCCACACTCAAGCTTCACCAGATATCAATTTATGGTTGGCTTTTTAATACATCTCAGAATGCGCCCGATGCCGTTCCCAATTCTCCAGATAGAGCTTGGCTAGGCCGGAGTCTCGAATGATCAGTAGGTTCTCAGCATTCTTCTCTTCGGCGGCCTTGGTAAAATTAAACGACCCAGTGATCACAGTCGCGCCGTCAATGATCATCACCTTATTGTGCGCGATGGCATGCTTGGCGTCAATCCAGATGGGGATGCCTTCATTCTTGAGAAACGTAGCCCCGGTATAGGTCGCCTTTCGTTGGCTCTTGTCTAAGATCGCCTCGACTTTTACCCCACGTTGGGCTGCATCGATAAGTGCTTTTGCGATAGGGGCTGAAGTAAATGAATACGCCTGGACGTAAATCGACTCCTTGGCAGTCCCAATGGCGTCAACAAGAGCTTGCTGTGCGCCACCCTTAGGGCTGAAATAAATGCTGACAGGAGTGTCTTTGAGGGTCAGGTCGTATGCATAAGACGTCGCACAAATGGACAAGAAACAAATTGCGATGAATATTTTTTTCATTTTACACCTTAAAACTTATACGTGCCAGCATTTGGCATTACAACCCCTCCTGGCGAGCTATCTTTATTGTTCCCCAAAGTCTGATCTAGAAGCGGTTTAAGATTCCCAAGGCCTTTGTCCTCATCGCCGGGGTTATTGCTATGATAGCCAAGCTTGGGGGATGATTTGAATTCAGATTTATTCTTTAACTGAACACCTTTGTCATTCGCTTGAGCATCCTTAGGCGCATCTTCAGCAAAAGAATTATTCGCAGACATAATAAGGCATGTGAGTAATAACAAGAAAAGTTTCATACCGCCTCCTGTCCAAAACAACTTCAGGCTACACGATGTTGAGTGCGGGCTATTTCAAATTATGCTGCGCACGGTACGCCTTGACCATTGGGTCGGTGACGTCCTTGGGGTAACAGAGTGGAGCACGGCCACCCGGTCGGCTGTAGGCACTTCTCCCGCCACAACTCCTACCGTTCCGCATGGTGTTGTAGGGACATGGGCAATTGCCAGGGTAGGAACTAATCGACTCCTTGACCATCATGTCCCGGACCTCTTGATCCGTGACGGCGAAGGATAATGCAGGGACCAGAACCAAGGCAAGCGTCAGAAAAAGTCTCTTCATGATATCACCCCGAGCTCATTGATCTTTATTTGCCCATAATCCTTTTTGCTCATCCCGGCATTGAAGCTCCCAGGCATGCCAAGACACGCATTCCACCGTCTGCCGTTTTTTGCAGGTTCTCATATTGATTGAAGCGAGGCAGGCTTTCGCCAGGACACCGGCTAAATCCTCCTGCCCGACAATCACTCGTGCGACGACTTGGCCGGTTGGTTCTTGGTAGATGGGCAAGACCTCGGCTACGTCTCCCCACTGATAGCACCATGAGGTTGTTCGCCGCCGCGCATCATATCCAAGGGGATTCCCAGAAACAGGTGCTATGACTGCGTAGAGCCTGATCCGCTCGATTTGCCCATCTGGCTTGGCGATGTCCAAGGTTGTGCCGTCGAGGACGTTGACGACCTTCCCCTGCCAGGAGTCTGCCGCCAAAGATTTGATTGGCAAAACATGAAAAACAAATATGCAAGCAACAAAGACAATAACATGTACATTTTTAAAACTAGTCATCTACTCTACCTTGACTGATCCCTTCACAATGACTCAAAGAATCAATTTGACGCACCCCAAACCCGTCAACACACCCAACCCATAAATTACCTAGTGACATTGTATTGCCAACAACGATGCACACCATAAAGTCTAGGTTTAACAACGATTTATCGAAAGCATTCCTCCATTCATAAATATCTTTGGATGATGGCGCTGGACGAGATTGACAATGAGTATGCCACTCGCCGATGTAAATATGTTTACCTTGGCTGCGAATAAATTCATGATCGACAAGCTCTTGAGCCCGCCTTTTATCTCTAAAGAAATGGAAAACACCTCTTTTATCTTTAGGCGACGGTACTGTGACACTATCTATGCATATCCTGCCCTCGTATTCATATCCAAACAAAATTCCACCTGATTCTGTATGAAAAAAGCTTCTCTGCTTATAATTAAAAAAAGTTTCAAGTGCCACCTCTTTAATTTCGAGAAGACCGGAGCCATGGATATAATAATATAGAGACATTCAATAGCACATCTTGCAATTTAAAGATTTTTCTAACACAGATTCTTTTAATCGATAAGAGTCGTTTGGTTTGTAAAATTTATTAATCTTCCAATTGTTTTTGATCGCCATAGAGAGATCTCCAATCCATACCAACCGCCGATTTGGAACATTATTAATCATACATGACATCGCTAGCCTGACAGCGATAGAGGCAGCCATACCAGCCTCAACTCCAGAATAAGGGCTAAAAAATGTCTGGCATCCAGCCTCTTGCATTAAAATATCACATGCAAAGTCTTCAACAACCCTAAAAGAATATTTTAAATCATTATCAAGTGAACAGTTATAACATCCTGGAGCACATCTATTAATCAGCAACGCATGACTTGCAACACCATAGGGCTCAATCCAGGAGTAAACAACAGGAGGAAAATCTTGAATTCTCATTTGAATGTAATTAAGCCTCCTTTCCAAAACAGTATTTCCCGTCGCCATAATTAACAAATCAAAACTGGTGAAATCAATTGTCCCGGCATCAATTAGTTCATGGAATGACATAAAATATGAAGTTACAACAATCCAAGGGTACTTCCTCAATAATTCTTGTTTTAGTGCTTTTACTTTTGGATTATTAATTTTATCGAGCCCGCATACATGCCTAGTCACGTTATCTGATTTCAAATGATCATCGTCAACGAGAGCAATAGAACCGACGCCTGCCTGAGCTAACTCAGCAGCAATCTTGCTACCCAAGGAACCACACCCAACAATGCAAACATTTTTCCTGATTGGCAATTCACAATCATATCCAACTCTCTTAAATAGTCTAGTTGCATCAAGACGTTCGACATTATGCCGATGAACTTTTGAAGTAGCAGTTCTACTTAAAACGGTGTTTGTATCAACACGCCCTTTTCTGAATCCTTTTTCAAGATGTTTTGTGACAACGCCAATCGACCACGCAGCCAGAACTAAATTAGAGTCGGTATTAACCGAAAAAAAATAATAAGAACTCGTCCCATGCTTTTTAATTTCTGAAGCTATAGCAGATGCGTTCTCTGTATTCGATTTAAAAAGGGACAGAATAAGCTTCCCATTTAGTACAGGAAAGGGCGGAAAAACTGGAAGCGCAAAAGGCAAGTATATTGCAGGAGCAAATGTTTTGACTTTATGATTATAACCCATGTTTTTCAATATTGAGTTAATAGCGCCATCAGTTTCTCCTGCAATTTTCCATATACCATTAAAATCAGGCTCCAACATTGCTACTTTAAGGTGTAAGATGCTATTCTGTGGCTGAAAAATAGAGGCAATATTATCCCGTGCTCCGTGAGCCCAATACGCCAAAAATTCTTTGTAAAAATCAGTATGGTTAACACCGCTAAGGCCATCTCTAATAATAACTCGTGCTTTTTCAATTGACTCCGACAACAAACCAATAATTTTTTCAGAAAAAAAATCAACGTGATCTCTAGAAAAAGTGCAAAGATATTTTTTGCTATCTAGATGCGGTATTACTTCTTCGAAATTTTCTGTTAGATATATTTTTGGAAGAATATCAGGAAATCCTTTTGGAAGAGCGGCTACAATGTCTATTTTTTTTCCAGAAACAAATATTGTGCCTCGATAGGCAACAATAAGGTCAGCAGCAGGCCATGCATCGGCAGTTAATATCTTAAAGCCTAGTTCACAGAAAAATCTTTCTGCTTCCTCCAGGGCGCTAGATATAAAGCTTTTCATTCAAGAAGCACTTTTAACAGTTGTTCCTATAATTGCCTGTTTTTCATATTGGTGTGCCTTTGAACCATTTTCATCGTCGTCTCTGTAGACAGGAAACCTATCACCTAAAATTTTTCTCCATTCTTCAGCAGCTTTTTCTGAAGAATCTTCTAGGATTGTTTTACTTTCAATATCGACAATCTTTAATAAAGATGTCTTGAAGTTATCAAACTGATTATCAGTTAAGTACTCCCTCATGTTCTCTGTAGGCTCGTAGGGTTTCCAAATGGCATCGCTTTCAGATAACCTAGCATAAATGGCTCTACTTGTTTCCAAAAAAGAAACATCTTCTCGTGGGTCACTGCAAAACTCCTCCCCAACTAAAATCGACAAAGTAAGACCTGAAGGCATCTTAATCCCAGACTTTGATTGTTGATAGTCTTTCCAAGCTTTAAAATATTTTGTAAGTCTTCGTAATTGATAAGAACTTTCGTTAACTTTTTTTTGAAACCAATCATTCATTGCACGAGGGTCGCTCTGCACCCATCCGGCAGACTTTTTTGCCAAATTATAAGAATTCGATCCATTGGATGAAACAATCTTATACACCGGGAGGTCAACATGATAGCCAGCTTTGAATATAGCTCGAACGCACGGTTCTTTATCAATTGGTGATGTATTGGTATACCCCTCAACGGCTTCAGCTATCCAATTGTGGACTGTCCTGGTCGACGGTTCTGATTCAAATCCACTCAAATCAATATAAATTCCGTCATCAATATCGTAGTCGCCATCTAGCGGTTTAGTCAACGTTCCATGTGCATAAGAACCCTGCCTATAAAACTTAGGAGAATTAACATTTTTATTTTCAAGAAAAGTCCTAATGCGCTCTCGCAGATTGTTTCTTGAGACAATTAGTTGGTCGATTTTTCCTTTAGACAATGATATCTTATTTAAAAAAGAGTTATCACCATTTTTAAAATTACTAGTGCAGTTAGCCATTTTTTTCTCCATCATTGAAAAATTTGTAAAAACCAGAGCCAAGCCCAAAAATATCAGCTCTACCTCTACCTATCACTTCAAGATCATTTAAATTTGTTTTGCTTGCACAGTCTAAACTTGCCAACGAAGTCTGCGCTTTAGTGGGATCATGGTCAATCCTAATATAATTATCACAAATCCCTTGAGATCGAAAAATAATTTCGATTTGGTTGTGAACGGCTTCTGACTGGGTATCCATAAACATACTCACTAGATTTGTATTCCACCAAAACAATCCTTTACCTCTATATGTATTGGACCTAAAGCATGTGTTGCCTTTGATGTTTCCAAGAGAAAGAATAGAAATATCTTCAATTTTTGCGTTTAAATAAGATAAAGCTTCAACAAAAGCGACCAAAGTCGGGTTGTTTGCCCATAAGCCTCCATCTGTACATAGTATATAAGAATCAGAATTAGAAACGCTAACTTGTGCCAAAGGAAAATAAGTTGGTGCCGCAGATGTAGCCAGTGCAACCTCCCAAAGAGGAGTATCCAGATCTCTTGTCAGCCGCTGTTCGTGCTGTGTTTTGAATACTATTGCTTTTCCTGAAATAACATTAATTGAAGGAATGCATAGTGCAGTACCAGAGCTGTTGTTGTAAATTGAACCAAGAGTTAATTCTCCAAAAATATCTTTCAGGGCATTTATCAATACTTTGTTAGTATAACGAGAAACAAATAACTGCTTTAAAATATATGGCAATTCAATCCATTTCCGAAAGATCTTTGGACCCCAGTGTTTATAAAAATTGACAATTTGTATCGCAGGAATTTTTGCAGCCAAAGCTAATGCTAAAATGCCTCCTGTCGAAGTGCCACTGATTATGTCAAAATAATCAGCTATTGGCCTCTCGCACCTATTCTCAACACCCGCTAAAAAAGATGCGCTAAAAAGACCTTTAATCCCTCCACCGTCGATTGATAAAATTTTCAATTTGTAACTATCTCCTGTGTAAGCAATATCCTAAACATCACTTCGAACGCTCAAGTCAGGCACTTTGTATGCGTTGAGTGTTTGTGGGCATAACTTAAATTTTAAGTTGCAACAATATTCGTGGCGCAAAATAGGTATACAGGAATGTATTGTAGTTTTGTCTTTTGGCTGCAACTATTTATTCATTTGCATAGTTTATTGAGCCTTCTTTCCTTTGTGAGTTAACACTTTTCCATGCCCATTTAGGGATTTGTGGGGCGTCACGATTAATTTCATTTAGTCTTTTTCTATATAATTGGATTGTTTGCACAGCCTTTTCACACATTTCTGCATCTGGAAAATCTGTTTCCCAATTTTTGCAGTCTCGCCACAAGCTATGGAGATTTTCCGCAGCTGTCCGATGTTTTGTAGCGAGTTCACGAAAGTCTAAAAATGTTCCTAGACCACTTAATATCGATACAATAAGACTTAATAATAATGGCAGTTGTATTATATAGGTATTTTGACCAGGGTTTGATTTAAAGTAATCTTGGACATTCGCAGATAGCATCCAAGTTATAATGATAGAAAAAAAAGTAGCAGGCAATCCGATACATATTTTATACCTTCTATCGTACACTGTGGCAGCATACCAATGCGCCAATTTCGATATTTCACTGTCTTCTAAGTGCCTCTTAACTTCTTTACAGACGTGTTGGAAATGATTGTTGTCATAAACCATAGATTTCTCCAGCGATAGCCACGTTTTCACGTCTTGTCGCGCTGCTTTTGTCGAGGGATAAAAGCTTCAGTTTATCAGTGTTTTCTCGCCACTTAAAGCCATGACCAATATCTCGGGATGTGCAACATAACTTGCAAAAATTCAATCAGCTTACTAAGCTGTTGATATTTATTTCTGGAGTTTTTTTGCGTGCTATTGCTTCCTGACAGTAATTTATTTGTCAATCTAATGCTTGAGCGTGATAGCTATGCGGCTACATCTGTTCATGTAGTCGAGAAGCTGGGCTTTGGTAATAAAAAAATTTTCATCCCACTCTGTCATTGTTCCTATCGAGTAGACAAACATTATTTCAGAGCTGATTGTTGACAGGCCAGGCTCAGATATGACAGCCAGCAAAGCTTTTCTCGTGCTGTCGTATTCTGTATTTTTCATTTCAAGATATTCAAAAATACAATCCCTAATTGAAAACCAGAATAGCATAGCCGCCTGACGATAGTAAGAAGAATCTAGAAGGCAAATACCTGCCTCCCACATCGATTGAGATTTTATTAATTTATTGTTAAAATCAATATTGGTGTCCATGCTTATGGATATTCCTTATGAATTGAGAAGGAGTTTCGACAAAATCGATATGCCGAATCGGAAAGAAATTTATAAGAACATTGTTATCAGTAGTGTATTTTGCCATAATTGGAGAAATGTCATTTACAAACGAATAAAAATCGACATCGTCGTTCACTATTATTGCTATGTCAAGATCTTCAACGTCATTGTTAATGCAATAAGATCCGACAACCAAAATATTCCGGATTTTGGTTCCGTAGATTGCGCAAATATCTTTTCGAATTCTGTGAAGAAAAATTATTTTGTCGTTGTTGTCATTCACTCTGTTCATGTTGTGCGCCTTGTTGGAGTTAAATGACAATTAAATAAATGCTATGGGGAATAGAACAGCATGTTTTTGCATTTATTATTTCACCGGTCTACAAAGAGATCATACCCTTAGCCAGCTGTGATATTAGACCTTATTTAATCTGAAGACATCTTCCGAAGATTGGGTGGCTCCTGCCATGTATCCGAAACTAAAAATACTTGTAATGCTATCTAGTAGCCCCCCAAAAAACGGTATCGCCGTCGCCAAGGGGACGAATCTAGTGCTCAATTCCGTTACTGAGTGGCTCCCAAAAAAATCCTGGCATCTAGCTTACATGCGCACGACCATTTACAAAATTAACCTAATCCTGATTCAGTTTACTGCACATAAGTTTTCAATATCACTTTCCGCAAGTCAATTTCAAGTACATAATATGGATCAACCACCTATAAACCCCTAAAATATCGTCCTCTACCACACGCGCAGACGCCTGCGCACTGTGCAGAGCCTCGCCCCGCCCTCATTTCCCGGCTCATTTCGCCCGCTCGGCCCAACCCGCCCCGGCATCCCCAAATTTCAAATTTCGACGCATTCGACGCATCCACCCTAAATCGCAGAAGATCCACGCGAATCCCGCGTTCAAATTCGTTCAAAATTTTCAACACACTGAAAATACAGATAAAAACATAGCTACTCGCTCGGCCAGAAAAAACTTGGGGGACAAAACGGGTGGGGTGGACCGGATGACAGGGGGATTTGGGATTGCGGATAAATCGGGTCCGCCAACGATGCCAAGGAGTAGGGTCATCTGAATAACGAAAATGGGGTTCATGCTTAGAAGATATCTTGCAGATCAAGCTCTTTGCCGGCAAAAGAAATCATCTCAGGCGGGCAGTTAATCACCCTCGAGGACCCAATGGCCATCAGCGAATTTGAAGAACACCGACTGAAAAGCATCCTGAAGAAATTCTGCGACGAGAAGGGGCCGCCGGCCAATATCCGTGATCAGCTTCAGTGGGGCTTCAGAATCGACCCCGAACAGCAAACCGTGGAGCTATTCGAAATCCGCCCCTATTTTATGGACGCCAGCCGGAAAATTGAAAGCAAGCTTGCCAAAGCAGCCTATGTGAAGACTTCCAAGACCTGGAAAGTCTACTGGATGCGCGGGACAGGCAATTGGACCAAGTATGACCCATGCCCGAATGTGAAGACGATTGAAGATTTTTTGAAAGTTGTCAAAGAAGATGAGTTTCATTGTTTCTTTGGATAAACGTTGAAATTATATTTTTTACAACCGCTTAAATTGAAAGGTCGAAGACATGTCCCACGATTTCTTGTAGACGTAGACTTTGGCGAGCGAAATATATTATTTCAGAAGAAGCCAATTCGAATATAATCTTTTTCATTCTTGGGGAAAGGATCATTTGGCTTCCAGCCTTCTTCACGTAAATCACTTTCGATATGTTGTCTTGCGACTGGTCCAGCTTCAATGCCAAACAATACGATTACTTCTTGGATTCCAGCTTCGTGGTGTCTAAGTTTTCTATGCCGCATGCCGTAAGGATGTTTTCCCGCGAATTCGTCTAGCCAACTGTGGACACGCGCAAAATTTTTGCCAAACAAAAGGAGTGATTCTTTGCAATGTTCTTCAATTGTTGGCATGCCATTACCTGCGCAGAGTCATTTGTTGGCGAGCATCCTTTTTGACTAGAAGACCTTATGGACATAATCGTTCTAAAAATCCATGGTCGTCAATAAACATACCAAGAAGCATGCCTTCAACATCAATGCCATTTGACCGCAACATGCTGGCACCAGCAGGGCAAAAATATTCTAATATTTCTTGACGCAAAGTAATCCAGTCTGGAAAAGAAACCCAATCTCTATATCCTGGGGAGGTGTACCGATACGCTTCTTTGAAGGCGGTATTAAACAGGACGCCATTTGTTCTGCCAATAGTAGAGTTGGCGTTGTTTCTTAAGTCATAAATTCGCAGCCTTGAGTAAGCGACAGCCAAAGCTTCCTCTCTCAAGTGATCACGGCGGTATCCCCATAGATGGCACTGGACGTCACAATTGAAATGGAAAATCTCATGGTAATATGTTTTAAAAACAACAAAGTTTGAAATCCGTTGCAAATCTTCCTTTGTTATATAGGACACTCCAAGAGTCAGGCATCTGCGAACTAGTTCCCAAAAAAAATCTTTAATATTCGTCTTGTACAATGAAATTATGCCAGGACTGTGCATATTCGTATACGAGCCGAGAAAAATATCGCTTGCAAGGACAGGTTCTTCAGTTACGTCTACAGGTTGGTGGAGTAGTTCTGCAAATTTTCCGCCGTCCGAAAGCTTCTGCAAATAGACAATGCCTAAATCTGAAGTTTCAAGTTTGTCAATCTCTACTTTGATCTCAGCTAGTATCGTATTCGTAATTGACATGTCAGTCTCTTTTTTTATTTAACAGAAATAGCCGCTTGATTAGACGAAGCACTGTCAGAATCAATAAGCCATGTCATCCATTCCAATAATTCGGCTTTAATAGTGTCATGATCGGTTCCGAGTTCCCATTTTTTCAAAACAAATCTATTGTCAGTTGTCATATGCATTATGGGATCTAAGTTGTTGACAAGACCAGCCAGATAACTAACGGCAGGATTGTCCCTTCCGAACAATTGCAACTCCCACCCCTTGGGCGACACATACAAATCAAGAGAAATATTCATTCCATGTACAATACAGTCGTGAACTAAACAGTTTGACTGATATATCCATTGCTTAAAAGCTGCAAGAGGTTGGTTGTTCGAGCTATTAATAATATCTCTAAACAGTGATAGCTGCTTTGTGAGCTTGTTCAAAAAAGTCTTCCTTGCCTCAGCGAACTGTTCCGCAATTTCATCATTTTCTATAAAAAATCGATCTTCTTCCGTTAAATCCATAGAACCTCCTGCTAAGGATTCTGTTGCAGACATAAAATCATACAAATATATATTCCACTTTGTATGACGAGCAGTTGAGTAAGATCCAATTTTTGCGCGGACCTCTTTCCAGAGACTTGTATATGTTATATTAACAAAACCAAAAATACTGGCATTACTTAATGGTTTTAAAGTCAGGATAATGGTTATGGGAGTTTTGTTGCCTGGGAGTGACAGTGCCTCTGTTGTGCTGCGATAGTCGTCAAAATCGTTATTCAACTCATGAAAAATTTTGTTTTCTATGCACGCAACAAAATTATCTGCCTGAATTAAAATGTCTATCCGTTTGTTTGTGCTAGTTGAATACTCCCTTGATATGTCTATGCTTCGAGGCTTGATATAACCACTCCACGCAAGTCTTAGTAGTGATGACAAGACAAGGTCGTCAAGTCCATGGTCATTGTAAGGATTTAAATAATGAGAAAGTATATTGCTGCATACATTTTCATAGTGAGGGTAACCAGAAACATCAAAAATTGTTAGATCATTGCTTTTCCACCGTGCCGCGCCGAATTTCATCAAAAGCTTATAGAAATTATCAATCATATCATTCCTAAAGTCTTTATTCGGACCCTCGTGTATTGCACAGCGCAGAGCTCTAACGGGATAGACTCGGAAATTCAGAATCGTCAAAACCTCCTCTCTACTTATCTCCAATTCACCTAACAGGGAACCCCTTAATCTCGCTTCAACCACGCGCTGATCGGCGAATTTGAAAAGCACCGACTGAAAAGTCTTCTGTTACAATGGTGCGACGAGAAGGGGCCGCCCCCTGATATCCGTGATCAGCTCCAGTGGGGCTTCAGGATCGACCCTGAGCAGCAACCATTTCCAGTCATTGATAAAAATCCAGTAACTTGTCTGTCCCCTAGGACGCCAGAATTATGGATAACAATTTCAAGAATAGATTCGATCAATTGCTGCTGTTGAGGGGGACGCATAACCTCTTTTTTAAAATCTTACAAGATTACTTATCACGCGGTCAAATCCTAAATTTGCTGTAAATTAGCGGTTCTTCGACGCTTGAAATGGAATTGACCTTATCATCCGGCGAGGGGTAGCGACCCTCACAGAGGGCTAGAATACGTACAGAAGACATCTTCGCCCTGGGGCTGGGCCTGACTCACCCCTGGCAAGTATAGGTTATGCAGCCATGTTCTGTTTCTGGGCAGAGATGTAACCTACTCTAATTATGCCATAGCTTTCATTTTTCTCCGAGTAATTAAAAGTATATTCTCCAAAAAAATACGACACTGTTCGCTCATAAACCTGTTAAAATCAAAAGATGTATTGTCTGGAACTTTTAAAAAAAGGACATGAAATGGAATATCTTTGCCCTGTTGCCGGATTGCATCTGAAATTAGCCCTTGTGATCTATCCAGATTAAGTGCTATCCATCTTTTTTCCGATATTGGGTAAATAAAACCACACCCGTTTATAGTGGCTTCATTCCCATACTGACCTATGTATGTGTGCAGTTGGAAAATATCTTCACGCTTGACCCCGAATTGTGGATCAAAGGCTTTATACTTCACATCAAAGACGTAAAGGCCGCCATCACTCTCAAAAACAAGGTCCGGTTCAAGTTTGCGCATGTAACTGCCGAGAGCACCTACCGGTATTTCATAGCGTTGCTCGAACTTGCTAAGCAGCCGGGCCCCATCTCGTTTGATGAGTTTCCGTATGAAAAATTCGAAAAGCATCGATATATCGAAAAAGAAGGCGCTCGAATCATGCTGGGAGTCGAAATCAGAACTTTGTTGGCTGATAACTTGCTTCGACAAATCTATCAGCACGTTATAGTCGTTGTAGAAGGGATTGGTGAAATACGGCGTCCTCAAGATTTCCTGGCGGGATCTTTTCACGCCCTGATTGGCGGCAAGAAACGCATTGTAGACATTCCTTGTACGCTGACAGAAGGAGTAATGCTCAACCGCCTCATAGGCTTTGATGAAAAGTGAGGTCGCGGGGCTGTCGTAGCTGTGTTCACGGTAGGAACACAAATATTTTCCAGAGGTGTTGTTCCGGAAGTAGTCAATTACATCGATTGTTCCACGCATACGGGAAATCCGATCATTCTTTGTCATGTAGGTTTTGGGCAACCCCAGCCGGTAAGCTCTCTTGAGTTTGATATTCCAAAGATATGCAAGGAGCCACTCATATCCATCGGCGCGACTTTCACCACCAATATTTTCCAGCTCAAGAAACCCGTCTGCATCGGAAATTATGTACCGGAGGAAAGCATCACCAAACCGGGAGCTGATCTTCAGGGAATAATCGCCACGCTTAACAAACCCAACCAGATTGCCAGTGTTGAGAGTGAAGTTTTTGGCGTCGGTGCCGGTTACACCAATAAAGCAACCGTCGGTATTGTGTTCGTACTCTTCATCATTGAAGAGGATTAGGGTATTGGCAATGTTGTCATTCAGCGTTTTTTCGACATTACGAGAAACCGAATTCAAAAAATGCCAAATAGCAGACTCGTCGTTATGAGGATAGGTCCACTGGCCTTTTGATTTGGTGCTGAGGGCAATCGGTTCCCCCAAACGCCTATTGGTCAAGATTCCTTGACTGACCAAATAGGACTGGTTATCGACCAGATTTCCGTTCTTTATGATATCGAACAACCACACGATTTAAACTCCGAATGCCTTTCCAAAAGAACCGATGAGTTCAGCCTCCTTGCCGGTACCGCGTAGGTATTCCTGCAGCAAAGGCCGGAGGCAATCATCCCAGACACGCTCTCTAGCCTCAGCGACTGTAAGGCTAGTGGCATACTTCAAGTTCATCAAATAGGCATGACCGATTTGATAATCATGGCCCAGCAATGGTTCCTTGGCTATCTGGGTGTTCAGTTGTTCAAGATTGTCTGCCAGAGGTAACCAGGTTTTGCAGAACTGGTTTAGGTGATATCTCAATAGCCCTGTATCCGGCGTCACTTCTTCCCAGCGGAATCTGCGTCGAAGAGCGAAATCAAAGCTTTCCACGCTTCGGTCAATGGTGTTCATCGTTCCGATCAGATAAATGTTTGTTGGAATGAAGAATAGATACCCCTGATCGGTCTTAAGCATGCCGGTAATATCATTATTCAAATTGGCATACTGGGTTTTGACGCTGCCCTTGATGCCACGATATTCCAGGCAATACATCAGTTCACCAAAGACCCGGGACAACTCGGCTCTGTTTACTTCATCGATTATAAAGAAGAATGGTGGCACAGCCTCGGATACTAGCTTCGACGAGTCTGATATTTCGAAGATGTATTTCCAATGAGCACCTGATAACTTTTCTCTATAGGGCCGAAGCTCATCGAGCGTGATTGATTCCCAGTCCCGATTGAGACCAAGGCTGCAAACATCAATTTCCCACTTTCCGGCGTTTCTGCAAAATTTCTTGAAAACACCATTCTGTAACGTCAGTTGCGCGGTTCCATTACCATCCAGAACAGGGCGTAAGCCTTCCATGAAGTCTTCATAACTGAAAGAAGGATGGAATTGTACCAGCTCAATCTGGCTTGAATGTGTGAGTTTACTGTTCGGAGCAAACTCCTCTTTCCAGATATCAAACAGCAGAGAGGTCTGCTGGCGAGCTTGGTATGTTTTTCCAGTTCCAGGGGCACCGTATTTAACGATTTGCTTTGTTAGGCTGAATGGATTGGAAAGATTCTCATAGAGCACCCAGACAAACTGACTCAGATAAAAAACATCCATTTTATCGTCCAGAAGCTCATCGTTGAACTCATCTTTGATGATCTTCAGCAGAAAAGTGTTTTTTGAATACCAGTCTTGATCCTCTTCTGCAGGATATGCACGGATAATTCCTTCACGTATAAGCCAGCTAAAGACCTGATTGAACTTACCGGAATCGACCGTTGTGGAAACTTCGAGCGTGCAGGCCGCCGCCACACGATTGACAAGGACTGGATTGTTGGACTTGCCTTGGTCAGACCACGCGGCGTCAAATTTTCTGAAGCACGCTTTGTTGGGAGTCAGGATGAATTGTTGCAGCGCGGATAAGAAATCCTTGTCTTTGATGAATGACTGGAAGTTTTCGTAGCTTAAAACAGACTGGCCGCGAGAAGCAATCCCGTTACTTTTTTCATAGAGGAGCTGCTTCAGGAAAGCCTCATCCCTTTGAGACAAACCTTCTCCTGATTTGATTCGTTCACGGATTTGTTCGACCTGACCATAAAACTCGCGATAGGCGTCATGCCAGCCTTTTACTTCGTGCTTCCTGTTTTCAATCAAATATTTGTAAAGGTTCTTCAGTCTGCTTTTCATTTAGATTTATCTCCTATGTTGTTCAGTTGTTTTGTTGTTATGGAAAACAGTCAAGGGGCGAATGATATGGTTTAATAGATTTCACGCATGGTCAGTGGCGTAGAGACCTAACTTGTGAATAACATTCCATTGGGCATTTAAGTTGATAGTCTACCGGAGTCAAGTGCATACATACGATATCAATATTATTTCACGAACGCAACACTAGTCAATAAATTCAGTCGTCAGTTGGAAGATGGGGTGGATCTATTGTGAATAAGCGGTTTAGATTTCTTTTTACGGCGTTTCTGACAAAATATTTTAGCGGGCATAATTTGCGGACCCATCCCTAAGGCAGAGATGGAATATATGTTTCCAAAAAGATGCGCATTTCCACGCCCCCTCGACTACACGCGCAGACGTCTGCGCCTTATGCAACCCGGCTCATCGCCGCGTATCTCGGTTCATTTCTCCCCGGCCGCCCGAAACCCCACAGCGTTCAAAATTTCAAATTTCCCACAGATTAGACGCAACACACTAAAATTACCAGGGAAACGCAAAAAATCGGCGTTCAAAATCGTTCAAAATATTTCAAAATACTGAAATAGTAGGATAATATTCCGGCAGTGCCAAAACTCGTGAAAAAATGGGGACAGGGGGGATAGCGGACAAATCGGGTCCGCCAACGGAGCCAACAGGCAGGGGCATCTGATAAACGAAAAAGGGGCCAGGACCATCGGTCCTAACCCCTTGAAATAATGGAGCCAGCAAAGAGACTCGAACTCTTGACCTGCTGATTACGAATCAGCTGCTCTACCAACTGAGCTATGCTGGCGCGTGCGAGTTGATTCCTGTACGCTCTTGATTCATGTGTGTCAATATCTCCAGGAGGGATGCAGGAAATCAGATGTCGGAACGAATGGATTCCTGGGTGAGCTCAGGATGCTGGAATGCCGGAAATGACTGGACTGCACCTCGATGCCGACACCCGGCAGGTCGATAATTCCGGTAGCGGCAAGGGCATTTTTGTTATCGGGCGCACCTGAACAGTTTAGGCTGGCTGATGGTCCGGAATGCTGGCCGCCGGTCCCCGCAGGGCTTGCTGTATGCCCAGGATCTCATCGAGCAGAAAGACATCGGTCAGGAGCGTGCGCACGTGCAGAGAGGCGTTGAGATTGTCGATGAGCTGGGAGGAAATGCGCGGCTGGGCCAGCACGAGTTCCATGGCTGCCAGCGCCTTGGCCGTATCCGCGCGAAGGACATCGAGAAAGTCCTGGTAGCGTTGTCTGGGCGCGAGTTCCAGGGCCTGCGTCGCGGCACCGTAGGCTGCGGGCAGGCCGCAAGCCGCGTTAACGGCCCGGGTCAGCAGTTCCCGCAGCTGTGTCCCGCTGCGGCTGTCCCGGTCGTCGGCGAGGCCCTGGGCCGCATAGGCCAGCATGAACTCGTAGCATTCCTCGATGGCGTCGCAGCGCCTGGCAATATCGGCAAATTCCGTCATGGTTTCATGTCTCCGGCAGGCGTTATCGGGTTGAATCCTGCCTGCCGCTCCAGCGGGCAGGGTCGTGGTGGCCGAGGAAGTAATCGCGGTCCATGGTCCCGGTGAGCATGGACCGGGTGATCGGGCGCTTTTCGGGGCGCAGGGCGAAATAGATGTGGATGATGACCAGGGCCGCCAGGGACAGGCCGGCCAGCCCGTGCAGGGCGTAGACCACGCCCCAGCCGCCGTCGCTCAAAAAGCGGTACGGATCACGGGTGAGAAAAGGCGTACGCACCCGCCACAACAGGACAAGGCCGGTGGCGGCCATGGTCAGCCCCAGGACCACCAGGGCCAGATGGTAGAGTTTGTTGCCGAGCGGATATTTGCCCGTTCGGACCGGCGACCGGTCCTGCCCGGCCGTGCCGCCCAATCCCTTGATTTCGGCCAAATCCGACGGCTCGGGCCAGATGGAGCGAAAATCCATGCAGCACACGGCGTGCACGATGTGAAAGAGGATGGCCGCGAGAAGGACCGTCCCTGCCAGCGTGTGTATACCCACCCAATCGAACCGGATACCGAGCTTGGGCAAGAAAGCCGTACCCAAAAGCGTCAGCATGGCTGCGGCCATGGTCCAGTGAAAGAGCCGGGCCGGCAGGGAATGGCGCACGATGCGGGCCGGGAACCGCCCTGCCGCTTCGGGCGATATGGCCGGGCCGGCATCGTCGTGCCGGCGCAGGCGGACCCATAGGGCGTGGACCAGGGCAAAGGCTGCGCCGGCAGCCAGTGAAACCCAAAGCAAGTACCAGGCAGCGTGCAGGATGACGGGCTGGCCCCAGGGCGAGGCTCCCCAGGCGACAAGGTTCATGACGCCTCCTTGCCGTTAATGGCGCGTTTGACCAGAGTGCGGACCAAGGTCGTCTTATAGCCGTTGTGGGTCAGGCTGACCGCTCCTTCGGCGGCAAGAGTTGCGGCGGCCGCGGCAGCGCTTCGGGACTGGCCGGCCACGGCCGCCTCCACCCGGGGCAGACGCCAGGGACGGGCCGCCACCGCGCCCAGGACAAAGCGAGCCCTGGCGATGCGGTCTCCGCGAAGGCTCAGGACCGCCGCGATGTTGACCAGCGGGAAATCCCAGACCGGCCGGTCGCGGACTTTCTCGAAATAGAAGGGCGCCCCGGCCCAGGTTTGCGGAATGCGAATTTCGGTCAGCAGGTCGCCGGGGCCAAGTACATTGAGTCGGGTAATATCGTCATCCGGGCCGACGAAATAGTCCTCGGCCGCCATCTCGCGCCGGCCCGAGGCGTTTTGGACGACCAGTCTCGCCTCCAGGGCCACGAGGGCCGGCGCGGTGTCCGACGGCGACACGGCGGCGCAGCGGCTGGCCCCGAAGATGGCGTGTTCCCGGTTCATGCCCTCCGGGGTGTCGGCGTAGCAGATGTTGCCGCCGGCCCGGTAGCAGTCCCAGCCGCCGCGATAATACCAGCAGCGGGTGTCCTGGGAGATGTTGCCGCCAAGGGTTCCCTGGTTGCGGATTTGCGGCGAGGCCACTTCTCCGGCCGCAGCGGCCAGCAGGCCAAAGCGCGCCCGGATGAGCGGATGCCCGGCGATGGCCGTCAGCGTGGCCATGGGGCCGATAACCAGCTCGCCGTTGTCCTGGCTGACTCCCCGAAGGGCCGCGATGCGGCCGAGGTCGATGACCGCCTTGGGCCGTTTGAGGCGGTCCTTGAACCGCTCCAGACTGTCGAGTCCCCCGGCCAGCATCCAGGCGTCGCCCCCGAGGCGCTCGGCCAGGGCCAGGGCGTCCTCAACGCTTGTCGGTTGGTAGAGGTCAAAGGGCGGCATGCCGTCGCGTATGATCGCCATAGCGTTCTCCTGCCGCCGTTTTAACGGCGGCGCAAAGGTCAGACATTGGCCGAAAGGCCGCCCGGGCGGAGCCGTGCTCCCGGTTCGAGGGCGGTTAGGACGGCATCGGCCATGACCGGGGCGCGGGAAAACAGGTCGTCGCCCAGGGCGTCGGCCAGGGCGCACAAGACTGCCGCGCAGGCCGCACCGGTCGGCGGTTCGCCAATGCCGCGCGCTCCGATCGGGGTTTGCGGATCGGGCAGGCCGACGGACCCCCAGGTGAATTTGTCCGGGAGGCTTAAGATGGTCGGCGGCCGGGTCTGGTAGAAGCGTGTGGCCACCGGCAGGCCGTAGTGCTTGTCGTAGAACCATTTCTGGGTGGTGGCATGGCCGATGCCGAGCATGGACCGGCCGACCAGCTGACCGGCAAAGGCCCGGGGATGAACCACCAGACCGGCGTCGGCCTCGGCGTGGAAATTCGTGATCCGGTACATGCCGGTTTCGACGTCGACCTCCACCTCGGCAAAGGCGGCCACATAGGAGTAGGTCTGGCCGTCGCGCCCGAAGGCGTCGCGGGCCACGGCCACCAGCCCTTGGCCGGCCAGGGCGGCCACCGAGGCCTTGGTCAGCTTGTGGACGTCGTCCGGGCAGGTGTGGCCGTCGTAGACCCCGCCCAGGGCGATGGCCTGTTTGGCCGCCTCGGCGAAACTGAGACCCTGGCCTGTATCGGCCCGAAAGACCCGCAGTCCTCCCACTTGGTAGTCGTCCGCCTGGCCGCCCAGGGTGACAGCGGCGATCTCCCGAAGTTTTCGTTTGGCGTCGATACTGGCCGCCAGGGCGGCCCGGGACATGGCGTGGATGGTCTGACTGCCGCCGGACACGCAGCTCCAGGCGAGCTGTTGGCCCGTATTGCCCCAGACGATTTCGCACGACTCCCAGGGCACGCCCATGGCGTCGGCCAGCACCCGCTGCACGTCGCTAAACGACTCCGTGCCCAGGTTGCCCACGCCGCAGTGGATGCGAAGCTTCCCTTCCAGGGTTATGATAAAGAGGCCGTCGAAACCAATGGTGCCGGCCACGAAACAGCCCGTGGCCACGCCGATGCCCCGCCGGATCGGTCCCGTGGCCAAGGCCGGCCTGGCCCGGCGCGCTTCCCAGCCAAACGTCCGCGCGCCCTGGTCCAGGGCCTGTTTGACAAAGGCGCTGGTGGCGGCATTCAGGCTGCCGTCGGGTTTGGGCGGTCCGACCGGGGCCGCGCCCTCGGGCGAATTGAGGCGGCACACGGCCAGGGGATCGAGGTTCAGGAGGCGGGCAGCCTTGGCCAGCACCGGTCCCATGAAGGCCTGGGCTTGCAGGCCGCCCGGGGAGGTCTGGGCCGAGCGGGTCGGCGTATTGGTCAGGACGGGCGCCCCGCGCCAGCGCATGGCCTGGGGCTGATAGAGCAGGGAGGCCATGCGTCCGACCAGGGCATAGTCGTGTTGCTGCTCATAAGGGCCGTTGTCCTGGACCACAAAAACGTCCAGCGCCAGCAGGCGTCCTTCCTTGGAAAAGCCTGCCCGCATCCGGCCGATGCAGCTCGGCCTGGCCCGGCCGATGGCCTGCTCGTCTTCGCGGCTGATCCGCAGCATGACCGGGGCCTTGGCTTTCTTGGCCAGGAGGGCCGGGATGACCACGGCCACCGAGGCCGTGATTTTGCCGCCGAAACCGCCGCCGGTGTATTCGCTGATAAAGACGATGTCGCCTGCGTCCATGCCCAGCCAGCGGGCGATGGCCGGCACGGTCTGGATGGTGCTCTGGGTGCCGGCGGTGAGAAAGAGCTTGCCGTTTTCCCACCATGCCAGGGCGGAGCGGGTCTCCAGGGCTTGGTGGCTGACGTTGGGGGTGACAAAGGTCTCGTCCAGGACCAGTTCGGCCTGTTTGAACCCGGCCTCAAGGTCGCCGTAGGCCCACTCGCCGGTCGCCTTGCCCAGGGGAAGCCGGTCCGGGCCGGCGGCAGCAAAATCAGCGGCCGTCCACTTGAGTTCGCCTACGGTCGCCTGGTCGCCGGCCTTGGCCGGCGGCAGCCAGACATTGCCGTCAGTGCGGGCGTTGGGGCCGCCCGGACGCAGGCTGTCCAGGGGGTCGATGACAAACGGCAGCGGTTCAAAGGCGATGTCGACGGCCTCAAGGGCGGCAACGGCGGAAGCCTCGTCAACGGCGGCCACGGCCAGGATGGGGTCGCCCCGGTAGAGCGGCTCCATGGTCAGGCCGCGTTCGGCCCAGGGGCTGGCTTTGATGACCGCGCCGCTGTCGGACACGGAGTCGGCCGGGGGCGGCAGATCGTCGGCCGTGAGGATGGCCCGCACCCCGGGCATGGCCAGGGCGGCGCGCGTGTCCAGGCGCGTCACCCTGGCGTGGGGCATGGGACTGGACAGAAGCTTGCATACGAGCATGCCCTCGGTCCGGAAGTCCTCGGCGTAGCGGGCCGCGCCAGTGAGCTTGGCCCGCAAATCGGGCGTGGTGTAGTCGCGCCCGGTCAGTTTCGGCGTGAAAAGCGCGTCGTTTGGCGGCATGGCTTACGCCCTCCTCATATATTCGGCCCCGCGCAGGAGGGCGGTGAGGATCTTGTCGTAATCCTGGCAACGGCAGAGGTTTCCCGAAACGCCCTGGGCCAGTTCCTGGCGTGTCGGCTCGGGATTGGTCTTGAGGGAGCCAAGGGCGGCCATGAGAAAGCCCGGGGCGCAGTAGCCGCACTGGAAACCCTGCTCGTCGAGGACGCCTTGCTGCAGGGGGTGCAGGCCGCCGTCGGGACGGGCCAGCCCCTCGATGGTCAGAATTTTTTTATCCCGGACCGAGTGGGTGAGGATGGAACAGGAATACTGCGGCACGTCGTCGATCAGTACGGTGCAGGCCCCGCATTCGGCCCGGTCGCAGCCGATCTTGAGTCCGGCCAGCCCCAGCTTGCCGCGCAGGGTCTGGGCCAGGGTTTCCTGGGGCATGACGTCCACCCGGCGCTGCTGGCCGTTGACCGTGAGGGTGATGAGCCGCTCGACAGCCCCGGGCGTGGCCTTGGGACCGGCTCCGGCCGGCCCGGGAAAAAGCGGCCCGGAAAAGGAGACGACGCCGGCGGCTATGACGCTTCTGATGAACTGGCGCCGGGTCATGCCCCCGGGCCTGCCTTTTTCGTCAGCACAATCGCACATCGCGACTCCGCCTAGTGGTCCCGGGATGCCGGGAGTTTGAGGGGCTGCCCAGGTGGTCTGAGAAGACGCTGGGCGGGATCGTGGGTGCGAGCCGGGCTGGCCCGCGAGTCACTAATAAATTTGTTTACGTGATTTCCAGCCGCAAGGGGAGCCTGATTCTCCTCGATTGTTGCCTGATACGCTCAAATCGAACGTGAGGGACATTCCGGGCCGGTTCAGGCCGGAACGGACGAGTCGAAGAAGGAGAGTGGGGGAGTGATGGTTCATCGCTTGCCGTTCGCTGGCATGCGAAATGGAAGCGGCCAAGGCACGAGGCGCGGTGTTGTTTCTTGATAGGCCCGGTAGGGGAGACCAAAGGCTGCGAGCAGGCGGCGTTCTTCGAATATCGATCCGACCAGAAAGTAAGCCAAGGCGAAGGTCGCGAACAACACTCTCTCCAGTGTCATGACCGGATCGGCGAAGAGATAGGCTACCGCAGCCAAGTACATCGGATGGCGCACAATCCGGTACGGCCCGGTCACGATCAGTTCTGCGGATGGCGCTGTTTCGCCGTCAGGTCCGATAATCCCAGCGGGGTACAATGCTGCCTGGCGAATGCCGGTGAACTCCCAAAGATCGAAGGCCTTGAAGGTCGAAAGAAAGAAAAGAATTGCGGCCAGCCGGATTGTCCAAAGAGTCCAGGCTGCTAAGCCATGCGCGTGATAGAGCGTTTGCGGCAGGTGCGGCAGCAACGCAAGGGTCAGGCCAAAACTTGCCAGACTCACAACCGTGAACCCAAGTCGATAGAACGCGAAACGCGGTCCTAGAAATCTGGACAGCATCAACTTGCCGTGCCGGGACATGCTCAAGCTGTGCAGGACGGCCCAGGCGCAAAGAATGCTTAAATATTCGCCAACGTCGGCCATGATCGCCCTCTCGTGCCCAAGGACAGCTTACGACATGACTATGGTGAAAGTATTAGTGAATTGTTTCGCGTTTTCAAAAAATGAACAAGCCTTTTCCTGAATCACGGGCTGTCTTACGACAAGGAATCGGAACTCCAGCGGAACTCCTTTGGTGGGCGTTGTGAATCATCTTTCCAATCGGAGACGTCTGGATGGACAAATCAAGGTGAGTGGTTATTAAAAATACTAGTGAAAACGCTCAAACCTCTATACAGGAGCGTGTTATGAAGACTGAATTGTTAACGCCCGCCAATAGCGCGGTTATCTTTATAGACCATCAGCCGCAGATGACCTTTGGCGTGGCCAATATTGATCGTCAGACCCTTGTCAACAACGTTCTGTTGCTGGCCAAGGCCGCCAGCATCTTCAAGGTTCCAACCATCCTGACCACGGTTGAGACGAAGAGTTTTTCCGGCAACATGTGGCCGCAGCTCCTCGATATCTTCCCGGGTCAGGAACCCATTGAGCGCACCAGCATGAATTCCTGGGACAGTCCGGAATTCGTCAAGGCCGTCGCGGCCACAGGCCGCAAGAAGCTCGTCATGGCGGCGCTTTGGACCGAGGTCTGTCTGGTGTTTCCGGCCCTGGAAGCTCTCGGCGCCGGCTACGAAGTCTACGCGGTCGAGGACGCCTCCGGCGGCACCAGTCTGGCCGCACACAACGCCGCCATGCGTCGTATCGAGCAGGCCGGCGCGGTCCCGGTCACTGCCTTGCAGGTGCTCCTGGAATTCCAGCGGGATTGGGCGCGCAAGGGCACCTACGACGACGTGATTGCCGTCGTGAAGGAGCATGGCGGCGCGTACGGCCAGGGTGTGGAATACGCCTACACCATGGTGCACGGCGCACCCCCGAGCCGGGCCGCTGGAAGGTAGGGATGGCGTCATGGACGAAACGACCACACTGACGGATGGTTCCGGACCACTCACTGTGGTCGCGGCCTGGCGCATCAAGCCGGGAATGGAAGCTGCGTTCGAGCAATGGCACCAGGGCATTGCAGCGCAGGCAGCACGCTTCCCCGGGCACATGGGCAATATCGTCATGCGCCCCGGGGAAGCAGCCGGCGAGTACTTGGCCATTTTCCGGTTTGATTCCCTTGAGCATCTTGTCGCCTGGGAAACGTCCCCAGAACGCGGCGAATGGTTGCGCCGGTCCGAGTCCTTTCGCCTCTCACCCATTCGTTACCGGAAAGGCTATGGCCTGGACTTCTGGTTTGCCTCTTCCCGCGCGGCCGGCTCGCCGCCGCGCTGGAAAATGGCAACCGTGACGGTCGTCGCCATCTACATCCTCGTCAATCTTGTGGGGATCGTCTTCGCGCCGCTTCTCGGCGGTCTGGCTCCCTGGATGGTCGGCTTCGTGGAAACGGCGATCGTCGTGGGGCTCATGACCTATCTGGTCATGCCCGGACTGACCCGGCTGTTGGCCCGATGGCTGTTTCCCGTTGCAAAGGACACCCCATCATGAATACCACCTTTGCCGAGAGCATACTGACCAATGGCCGCATCGCCACCCTGGACCGGGACAAGCCCCAGGCAACAGCCGTCGCCCTGCTGGGAAACCGCATCCTGGCGGTTGGCGACGAGGGCGAACTCGCCGGACACATCGGCCCGGACACCCGCCGCATCGACCTCAAGGGCCGCACCGTCATTCCCGGGCTCAACGATTCCCATATCCATGTCATCCGGGGCGGACTCAACTACAACATGGAACTGCGCTGGGACGGCGTGCCCTCCCTGGCCGATGCCCTGCGTCTGCTGCGGGAACAGGCCCGTCGCACGCCGCCGCCCCAATGGGTGCGGGTGGTCGGGGGCTGGTCGGAGTTCCAGTTCGCCGAGCGGCGCATGCCGACCCTGGACGAGATCAATGCTGTTTCGGCCGAAACCCCGGTTTTCGTGCTCCACCTGTACGATCGGGCTCTTCTTAACCGGGCGGCGTTGCATGTGCTCGGCTACACCAAGGACACACCTGACCCGCCGGGTGGGCGCATCGAACGGGACAAGACCGGCAACCCCACCGGCCTGCTGCTGGCCCAACCCAATGCCTTGATCCTGTACGCCAGTCTGGCCCTGGGCCCCAGGCTCGGCTTTGACGACCAGGTGAATTCCACCCGCCACTTCATGCGCGAACTCAACCGGCTGGGGCTGACCAGCTGCATCGACGCCGGCGGCGGGTTTCAGAATTATCCCGAGGATTACCGGGTTATCGAGCATCTGGCCGGACGCGGAGAACTGACCCTGCGGCTGGCCTATAACCTTTTCACCCAGCATCCCAAGGCGGAATACGAGGATTTCTCTGGCTGGTCGCAGCTCGTTACGCCAGGCCAGGGCAATGATTTGTACAAGATGAACGGGGCCGGCGAGATGCTGGTCTTTTCTGCCGCGGATTTCGAAGACTTCCTGGAGCCACGGCCGGATCTGGCTCCGGTGATGGAAAAGGAACTGGGCAAGGTGGTCGCCCTGCTGACCCAGAAGCGCTGGCCGTTTCGCCTGCACGCCACCTACGACGAGTCCATAGGGCGCTTCCTGGACGTGTTCGAGGCCGTCAACCGGGACATCCCCTTTGACGGGCTGCGCTGGTTTTTTGACCACGCCGAGACCATCTCCGAACGCAATATGGAGCGGGTGCGGGCGTTGGAAGGCGGCATTGCCATTCAGGACCGCATGGCCTTCCAGGGAGAATACTTCGTGGCCCGCTACGGGAAAGAGGCCGGCAAGCGGACCCCGCCCATCACCACAATGCTCAACTACGGCATCCCGGTCGGGGCCGGCACCGACGCCACCCGGGTATCGAGCTACAACCCGTGGGTTTCCCTGTACTGGCTGACCAGCGGCAAAACGGTCGGCGGGCTTTCCCTCTACGATGCGGACAACCGTCTCGACCGGACAGCCGCCCTGCGACTCTATACCCAAGGCAGCGCCTGGTTTTCCGGGGACGAGGCCCAAAAGGGCGCCATCGCTCCTGGCCGGTTGGCCGATCTGGCCGTGCTGTCGTCTGATTACTTCAGCGTGCCCCAGGAAGCCATCAAGGGGATCGAATCCGTCCTGACCATCATGGATGGGAAGATCGTCCATGCCTCCGGGGAGTACGCCTCCCTGGCGCCGCCGCTGCCGCCGGTTTCGCCGGACTGGTCGCCGGCCGGCATTCGCACGGCCGCCTGGGGCAGCTTGGCGAACGCCAGTCAGGGCGGTCTGGCCCATTGCCATGATGGTTCCTGCGGTGATCCGCTGCATCGGCACACGCACCGGGTGGTCGGCGAGAAGGGAAGCTGGGGCATCGGCTGCACCTGTTTCGCCTTTTAAAACAGCGGTCGGAGGCTCGGCTGCCATCCGTGGGCTGCACCGCAAAGAAATGACGGTCCAAAGTTGATCTCGCGGGGCGCAGCCGGAGTCTGGCCGGATGCAAACAGCAAAGGGGTTGGGAATGGAACATCCTGACCCCTTTTCCTCTATTTTGTGCCTTCGCTTGTCGGTTATGATGGCGGGCCAGATTTAATCACTCCTCGTTTCTCCTCTTTTTATCCCGCATTTTCAATAGACTTTCCGAGTCTGTGAAGTCTTTGCGCCGGAATAGTGGCAGGCGTACGTTCATTTTTGGAATATATTCCAGGATAATGTGGCGTATTGCCAAGAATTATATAGTGTTCTGATCCGGGTTGATCCTGAATGCCCGCTGATATTGCTCAGAGTTGTAAAGGTGTTGTCAATTGAGTTGAGGTTTGTTGAATAGTAATGTTAAATTTATTCGTATTTTAAGATGATAAAATAGAAATTTATAGTTTAGTTGTTGTATGCAGCAACGGAACTGTCATCTTCTCCTGTTTCTAGCGGAGAAATCACGCTTCTATTTTTATCCGTGATCGTTTTTTATTGGCGAGTAACAGACCTGAATGGTCTTGAATTCTGCGAATTACGGTATACGTGTCAGTATCCTTCAGGCAGAAAAAATGTAACACGATGAATTTGTACAACTATTTTCTAATCGTTTGAATTGCTGTCACTTATCATCTTTGTAACATTCGCCTGCAAGTTCATTCGCCGTGAACTGTGGCGCGACATTGGGTTTCGCTGGTTTTATTACAGCTTTGAGGAAGGGAGTATGAAACACACACGTCTCTCGGCTCTGGCGATTCTTTTCGGCCTGGCTCTGACCACGGTGTCCTTTGCGGCTACGGAAGTACGCATGGTGGGCGACGCCCTGGTCTATGGGACCTTTTTTACCAACCGCAATTTCACCGGCTGGAACGCCCCTGCCTGGACCTCAACGACACCGACTTGGAGCAAAGCCGGGAAAAAGACTGAGGAAGCCTTTGAAATCTGGGAGCGGTTCCGGTTGCGCACGGACTTTGTGACCAACGAGGCCGTGAAGTTCCGCCTGGAAATGAAGGTGGAAGACACCTGGGGGCATGGCACGTTCACTGCCGCCAATCCGGAAGCTTCCATTATGATTTATGGTGCGTATCTGCAGTTCAAGCTGCCGGGCACCGATGCGGACGTGACGGCCGGTCTGCAAAACGTCGCCCTGCCGCAGAGCAAGCTCTTCTACGGTTCGCCGGTGTTTGGCGACCGCATGGCCGCCCTTATCGTCAATGCCCCGCTGATCGACAAGACGCTTTCCGTGATGGCCGGCTTTGGCCGGTTGATCGACACCAACCGGACCTATGACACGACGACCACCCAGGTGGCCGACGAGCTCGACGCCTACTTCCTGGCCCTGCCCATTACCCTTGAGGGGTTCAAGGCCACTCCGTGGGGCACCATTGCTGTGGCCGGCAAGGACGCCAACCTTTTCACGCTCAAAAGCTCCCAGCAGAATTCGTCGTTTTACGCCGACAACCTGACGTCTGCCGGGACATACGCCTCGCCCAAGCTGTGGAAAAACGACCAGAATGCCTTTTGGTGGGCCGGCGGCGCGTTTGAAATTACCGCCCTTGATCCCGTGAAGTTCTACGCCGACGTGATCTACGGCGCAGGAGCCGAGAGCGACCGTAAAAAGAGCCATCGCAGCGGCTGGTTCATCGATGCCGGCGTGGAATACACCGGCTGGGACGTCCTGACGCCCAAAGCCTATGGCTGGTGGTCCACCGGCGAAGACGGTTCGACGCGCAACGGTTCCGAGCGGATGCCCATGATCCGTCCCAACTGGGGACCCGGCAACAGTTTCCTGTTCGACGACAGCCAGGAACTGGTCAAAAACTCCAACATGGGCATGAGTCCGGTCGGCTCCTGGGGGCTCGGCGTCACCCTGGACGACATCTCGTTTATGGCCAAACTCACCCAGCGTCTGACGGCCCTCTACGTCAACGGCACCAACTCCGCCCGGGCCATCCGCAACCTCAACACGCTCATGGGCAGCAACCCCTATTTCCAGATGGGGCGCGATCTGACCATCAACGAGCATGTCTTTGGCGTCAACCTGGACAGCAAGTACATGATCTACGACAATCTCGCCGCCGTGGTTGAAACCGGCTGGGCGCATGGCGAGTTCCAGCAAAGCGTCTGGGGCCATTCCCTGGTCAACCAGTCCCGAAACGGCGACACCTGGAAGGTCTCCTTCGGCCTGTCGTACAAGTTCTAACCGCCTGACGCCGCAGACCCCAAGCGTATACGGCCGGGACCACAGGTGGTCCCGGCCGTTTGTATGTATGGGGACGTGGCTGGGGGGCTGGTCGCCGCCCTTCGTGTCTTGTCTGGCTCGGCCAGGCCGGGCCTGGCCGCCGGCAGGACATGGCAGGGCAGGGGAGTAGGGCAGGGCAGGATGGTCGGTCAGGGTGTTACAGGCCGTGCTTTTTGCCTTTGACCGAGTCAATTTCAATGCGCACCACGGTCGTGGCGGCCAGATTGGTCTTGGGGTAGTCGAAGCGCTGCGGCGTAAACCGGGCCACGATCCGGTCCAGGGCTGCGATCTTGGCGGCTTCATCCATGATAAAAACGGTGCGGCCAAAGCCGATGACCGTGCGGTGGCGCGCCTCGAAGTCGCAGGCCGCATCGCTTTCGATCACGCCGTGATCCAACGAAATGACAAAGCTCACCACCGGATTGCGCTGCATGATGCGGACCTTGGTCCCGGCCCGGGCGCAGTGGAAGTAAAGGCCCGTGTGGTCATAGGCGTAAAAGACCGGCACCACGAAGGGGATGTTGTCGTCGGCCAAGGCCAGATAGAGGACCCGGCCGGCGTCGATGACGGCGTCGATCTCGGTGCGGTCGGTGATCTCCCGGTCCTTGCGCCGCATAGCCCCATGGGGATGGCCCGGGTGGGTCGTTTCGGACATGTACGTCTCCTTTCTTTTGTTGGCCGCCCTCAGGCGTGCTTGGGCGAAGCAATTCGGGACGGGACCAGCGAGCCGCAATCGGCGCAGGACTCGCCGGGCAGGACCCCGGGCTGGCGGGTCAGGCCGAACTTGGGCACGGGGTAGGCGGCCGGCTTGGCGGGTATGGCTTGCAGGGTTTCAATCGCCTGGGGCGGCAAGGCCTGCTGCCGGGCTCCGGCGACAATGGCATCAAGATAGGGCTGGCTTGGGGCCGTCGGTTCGCCCAACACATCCTTTTTATACACCAGGACGGCATACACCGTGCCCTGCCCGTCCGTCACTTCGGCCGGAGAGTGGAAATAGGCGCCGGTGCCGTTTAAGCGCACGCCCTGCCAGGTATCGAGACTGTCGGCATCGGAGAAACTGAGCTCGTAGACCACGCCCCAAACTTCGCACCCAGGGGCCGGGTCCACGGTCTCCAGGCCCCCGTCCCAGACCGGGCTGTAGCCGTGAAAGACCAGACGATGGTCGGCCAGTCTGGCCGTGGCTATCGCCTTGGGCGAGTTGCAGCGCGACTGGATACGGCTGGAAAGCATCTCGGCCCCGTACGAGAAATACAGGAGCTTGCGCCCCCGGCCGGTGATCTTCGGTTTGGCGGGCGCCGTATTTCCCGACATAGTTTCGACTGATCGCTGCATAATCGTCTCCCTGTCCCCGGCGGCGTAACGCTCGTGTTGCGTTCGGCCATTTCCGTGACGCGTTTGGGCATGGCCCGGCGCGCCTGCCGGGACGGGCAAGGTCCCTGGCAGACGCGGCCGGCCATGGCCCAGACCGCAGGCAGGCGTCGCCGGCCTACCACATGTTGAGAATCCATTCCTTGTTGTGCTTGTGCTCCATGTCCGTGAAAAGGACATTGGCCATCTGCTCGGCCAGCCAGATGGCCCCGGCGTACCCGACCACGGGATGGCGGTACATGCCGGCCCGGTCGTAGGTGGGAAAGCCCACCCGCAGCATGGGGATGTTGTGGTCGATGGCAATGAACCGGCCCTTGGAATGGCCAAGGATCAGATCAAGCTCCAGTCCCTCGTTTTTGATGCGGTTTTCCATTTCCCAGAAATCGGCGTTGGTTATGATCTCCATGTTCCAATCGACGTTTTCCTGGAGCGCCTTGATCCTGGGGTCCCGGACGTAAGCCGGGTTGTCGTCGCCTAACAGGAGCAGCATGGGCTTCATTTCGAGATCGATGCAAAATTCCGCCAGCCCGATGACCAGATCGGGGTTGCCGTAGATGGCCACGCGCTTCTCGGCGAAAAACATGTGAGTGAGATCGGTCAGGGCATCGATGGCGATGCCGCGCTCGCGCACCAGCGACTCGGGAATGGGTTTGCCGGTGAGCTTTTTAAGGTTGGCCAGAAACGTGTCGGTGTTTCGGATGCCAATGGGCGTTGGGCCGACAAGGGTCGGGAGGTCGAACTCTTTTTCCAGATAGGCTGCGGCCTTGCCGCCTTCGTAGCGATTGAGCGCCAGGGTGCCCAGGGCATTGGCCGTGCCGGCCAAATCGGCGATGGTGGTGGTGCCGTGGGCCACGTGGTTGCCGTGGGGCATGAGCGGGGCATCGAAATTTTCGATCTCAAAAAGGACCGTGGCTTCGATGTCCATGGCCGCCAGCAGGTGTTTGAGCGCCGTGACGTCGCCCGGGTTGACCCAGCCGGTGATGAGATTGAGCTTGCCGTTTGGTTCGGTCTTTTTTGCAAAGTGCATGACAAAGTCGCGCAGGGCCAGATCGTAGCCCGTGACCATGCTGCCGACAAAGCTCGGGGTGTGGATGGGGATGAGATGGACCTCGCGGTCGGGGTATTTTTCCTTGAGCAGACCGGCGTTTAACTTGGTGACCACACCGTCGATGTCATCGCCGATGACTTCGGTTGAACAGGTGGAAATGATCGGCACCACCTTGACGTGGGGGTAGCGCATGAGAAGGACGTCGACAGCCTGCTCCACCCGGCCGCAGGCCCCGAACACCGCGCCGTCTTCGTGCACCGACGACGAGGCCAGTTCAAAGCTCTCCTTGAAGTGCTGGGAGAATAAAAGGCGCACGAACATGACGCAGCCCTGACCGCCGTGGACGATGCCAATGCAGTCTGTCACGCCGATGCTGACGAACTGGGCCCCGGCCGGCTGACAGGTCATGATCGGATTGATGACGCCGGCCCGCGTTTTTTCCTGTAATTCGCAAGACATGATACGCCCCTCGCGTGTCGCGTTGACAAACGCCATTGCTGTGTATGTGTGAGTATGCATGCCACTTTCAATGTGTTGCGGCCTGATTGCCCGTACAGGGAAGGATCGAACGCAACGCTAGTAGTGCTGGTCAGTCAGTTCAAGGTTAAGCGAGCCGGTGATGGTCAGAAAGTCCAGGCGCTCGTGGACCGCCTGCAACAGGTCTGTGATTTGCTCCTTGGACATGTCGCCAAGCCAGGCAAAGCGCTCCCGGTAGGCTTCGGCCAACACCACGGCGTCAACCCAAAAGCAGCGGTCGGCCGGCGTTTCCAGAGAAACGTGCTCGCCGCACAGAATCTGGCGCGTCCGGGACAGAATGCCTTCGTTCTGATCTTTTCGGTCCCAGGCCCGGGAGTGAAACTGCCACAGGCACTTTTTCATGATGTAGTCGATGAGCAGTTCGACGCGTTCGTTTCGCAAGTCATCCATGGCGTACCCCCCTTATCCGGCCATGGCTGCCGGCTGTTCCATAAGCGGATAGGTTCTGTCCTTGTAGCCGGCCAGGCAGTCGTAGCCGCCGGTGTACTGCCGCATTGCGGTGGAGTTTTTGACCTCGTCGGGCAGGTTGGCGTCGGACAGCATCCGGCGGGTGACAAAGCCCTTGTCGGTAGGGATTTCGTCGGCGCTGATGTCGAGCTTGGCCAGCTCATGGACGGGCGAATAGACGGCGTTGTAGATGTCCCGGGCAAAGCGCACCCAGCCCTCGAAGCCCTTCCAGGGACCGTTGTGGTAGGCGTGGGCGTTTAAGTAGGGAACCCGGAGCTTTTTCGCCACTTCGCCCGGCCGTTTGCCAGTGAAGATAATGTCGGGCTTGAGCATTTTCATGGCTTCCAGGCCCTCGAGTTCGTTGGGGTCGTCAATGGCCAGGGTGCCTGACTCACAGCGGGAAATGCCCTTTTCCATGTCGCCCTGGTGGCCGAACTTGGTGTAGACCGAGACCACGTCCACTTTCATTTCGTCGTGGATGACATGGGCCCAGTGCCACAACTTCGAGCCGCCGGGCCACAGGCAGACGCGCTTGCCTTCAAGACGGGCTGCGTACCAGTCCAGTTCCGGCTTCCAGCGGGCCACCTCTTCGTCGATGACAGCCTTGGCCCGGTCCTCGATGCCGAAGAAAAGCGCCACCTTGCGCAGCGATGCGGCCAGCGCGCCAAAGCCGAAGCCGTCGATGTCCAGGCGCGGCGTGCCATAGCGTTTTCGCAACTCGTTGCAGATGTATTCAGCCGAGCGGGCGCATTCGAGGACGTTTAAGTGGGCCCGGTGCATGCCGCGCAGGTCGTTGTACGAGCCGTTGCCGGTGAAGGTGGCCAGCACCTGGATGCCCATACGCTTGAAGTAGTCGTCCATGACCTCCTGGTCGCCCTGGATGTTGTACTCGCCGACGTAGTTGATGACGTAGTCGCTGGTCAGCGTCGGCTCAAAGGTGCCGACTTTCTGGTTGATCCAGGCGATATTGATCTTGTGGTGGCCGCCGGACTGGCTGGGACCGCCAAAACCGGGGGAGTTGCACACGAAGATGTCGACCTCGGGCATGTCTTCCATGATCTCGGCGGCAATGGCGTTGATGTCGTCGCCAATAAGGGCCGAAGCGCAGGTCTGGTAGATGGTCATGGCCTTGATGTCGGGGAAGGCCTTGAAAGCTTCGACGATATTTTGCTTGAGCAGCTTCTCGGCCCCGAAGACGATGTGCTTCTCCTTCATGTCCGAGGCAAAGGTGTATTTGATCTGGAAGTTGTCGTTGTCGCTGATGTAGCGCTTGGTCTGCCAGGTGTCGTAGGTGCAGCCCACGGGACCGTGGCTTAAGTGGATGACGTCCTTCATGGGCGTGCCAATGACGTGCTTGGCCCCGCAGTAAGCGCAGCCGCGTTCGGATATCGACCCGGGAATGGTGTTCAAGTAGCCTAGGGGCAGGGCATCGGCCAGGGTCTCGCCCGGGCCTTTGATGACGGCGTGCTTTTCCCGCTCCGGGATGCACTCGCTGCATTTAAATAAATGGTACGGCATACTTTCCTCGCGGCCTCAGGCCATATGGGGCTGCGCCCCGGCCTAAAGCCTGTCATCGTTATGGAATCCCAATGGGCTGTCCCGGTCCGCAGCCGGCCGAATTTCCAGCCCACGCCACGCCCCCTCCAAACTTCCCCCAGGTGGGATTCCAAAGGGCTCAGCCCTTTGGCCGCCGGAGGCCTCTTCATCTTCTCCTCTTCCTCCTCCCTACAACACAGCCATGTCGCCGGTTTCGTCGGTGCGCAGGCGCAGGGCGTCGTCCACGGGCAGGACAAAGATCTTGCCGTCGCCGATCTGGGCGGTCTGGTTGGCCTTGATGATGGCTGCGACCACGGCCTCGGCGTCAGCGCTGGGCACGACGACGGAGAGCATCCGTTTGGGGATGTATTTCATGCCGCCGGATTTGCCCTGACCTTGCAGTTCGGGGGGCAGATCGCAGTTGAGTTCGGCGGCGATGCCGCGCTGGTGGCCGCGCCCGAGCACCCGCACGGCCATGAAGCTGGGGAACCCGAGTGTTTCCAGGGCATCCTTGGTCTGGCCCACCTTTTTGGGGCGGATGATGGCGATGATTTCCTTCATGGCGGCTCCCGCTACAGTCCGCTGACGCCGGTTCGGACGGTAAAGACCGAGTCCACGGGCATGACAAACACTTTGCCGTCGCCGAAATTGCCGGTGTAGGCCTTGTATTTGATGATCTTGAGTACTTCCGCGACGTTTTTGTCCTCGACCACCATCATGATCATGGTCTTGGGCAGCTCGTCGTAGTGGACATCGCCCATGGTGATGCCTTTTTGCTTGCCCCGGCCGTAGGCGTTTATTTTGGTCATGGTGAAAAAGCCCGCCTTGGCCAGCCCTTCGGTCACGGTCTCGGCCGCTTCCGGCCGCACAATCGCCTTGATCATTTTCATGCGCCTGCTCCTTTGGGGGCAATGGTTAGTCGGCGATGCCGTACTTGACGACCATGGCTTCCAGTTCGTCCATGGTCATGGGCTTGGGGATGACGAAGTTCTTGTTTTCGATGATCTTGCGGCCAAGCTCGCTGTATTCCAGGGCCTGGTTTTCCGTGGCGTCGTATTCGGTCACGGTCTTCTTGTTGAATTCAGCCTTCTGCACGATGTTGTCGCGGGGCACGAAGTGGATCATCTGGGTGCCGATGGCGGCGGTGAATTCTTCCAGGAATTCCCGCTCTCCGTCGACCTTGCGACTGTTGCAGATGACCCCGCCCAGGCGCACGCCGGACTGCTTGGCGTACTTGACCAGGCCCTTGCAGATGTTGTTGGCGGCGTAGATGGCCATCATTTCGCCCGAGGCCACGATGTAGACTTCCTGGGCCTTGCCGTCGCGGATCGGCATGGCAAAGCCGCCGCAGACAACGTCGCCAAGGACGTCGAAGAAGACGAAGTCGAGGTCCTCGGTGTAGGCCCCGTTGGCCTCCATGAGATCGATGGCGGTGATGACGCCGCGTCCGGCGCAGCCGACGCCGGGTTCGGGACCGCCGGACTCCACGCAATGGATGCCCATAAACCCCTGCTTGATGACCTTGTCATTGGTGACCTTTTCCGCGCCCTGGTCGCGCAAGACGTCCATGAGCGTTTCCTGGGGCTTGCCGCCCAGGATCAGTCGGGTGGAGTCAGCCTTGGGATCGCAACCGTGGATAAAGATCTTTTTGTCGTGGAAGTGGGCCATGGCGGCAGCGGTATTCTGGGTGGTGGTGGACTTGCCGATGCCGCCCTTTCCATAAATTGCGATCTTTCGGGTCATGGGAGGACTCCTTTTGCTGTAGTGCGCGAAGAAAAGGTTCGTCGCGCTGTTGTATGGCCGTATAGCCATAACTGTGCCAGCCGGAATCTCGGGATATGACTCGGAGGGAAAATCCAGGGTTTCAGCCTAAAATCTGTCATTAATATGCTGATATTATATGTTTTTATTGTCAAGGTCATGAGTGTCGGCAGCAGGCCAGATGTACGAAAGAGAACTATTCGTTGTGGTGTTGTACAGAATTGTATCTTCATATTGATGTCTGCTCCAAGCGATAAATCTTTTGTGACGTACCCAAATGTACCTTGTCAGGCCGGTTGTACAGTGGTGTACACAATCACGTCCCCAAGGCGGGACAGTGACCGGCGCGACCGATCGGGAGCGCCTGGGGATGTCGCCGGCGATCGACTGAGAGCGCCATCGCCCCGGACTGCGCAACGGTGCTGTCGCCCGAGCCTACAAAATGGGTGGAAAACGTACCCATCGGTACGAAAGGACTGGGTTCCCCAGGCCGAGGGGGAGGCCATCGGCAGGGTCAAGTGTCGGAGGGAAAGAAAATAGCCTTGGAATAGCTTGTCTTTTTGATATGTCTAAAATAGCATACGTTTTACGCCGCTGCCGTGGCCCAAATGGCGGGAATGGCATGTGGCTTGCTGACCCGGCTTCGGACCTGGGACAGGGACCCGGGCCCGTCGGGCGCACGTCGCCAAGACCTGTCACACCACCCTGAAAAGCAGCGCGCAAGCGAGGCCGCATGGACGAGAAGTATGGGGAAAGCGCCTCGGTCAAGGAATGTCACGCCGGGGCTTGCAAACACAGCGATCCCCGGGTGAAGGAATGTCACGCCGGGGTGTGCCGGGGCAAAATCGTGCCGCTGCTCTACGAGATGGGGAAGGCGCTTTCCGAGCACAACGATCTGGCCCTGGCCCTGGATACTCTGCTTGACTACATGCGCCGGGACATGGGCGTCACCCGGGCCATGGTCAACCTGCACCACCGCCAATCCGGCCACATCTTCATCCACAAGAGCCTGGGCCTGACCGAGGAAGAGCAGGCCCGGGGCGTCTATTTCCCGGGGGAGGGGATCACCGGCCAGGTGGTGGAAGAGGCCCGGCCCATCGTGGTGCGGCGCATCGGCCAGGAGCCGGCTATCTTGAACCGCACCGGCAGTCTGTCGCGGCCCGAAGACAGCGACAACGCCTTTGTCTGCGTGCCGATCCTGCGCGGCAAAAAGGTGCTCGGCAGCATCAGCGCCGTGCGGCTCTACGACAGCGACGAGCTGCTCGACAAACACGTCAACGCCCTGGTGGTCGTCTCCTACATGCTGGCCCAGGCCGTGGAACTCTATCTGGTGGAAACCGTCGACAAGGTGCAGTGGGAAGAGCGCCACCGGGAACTGCTCGGCGCGCTCCAGGCGCGTTTCAAACCCTCGGCCTTTATCGGCTCCTCCAAGGCCATGATGGAGGTGTTCGCCGTGCTGCACAAGGTGGCCAAGACCCGGACCACGGTGCTGCTCCTGGGGGAGAGCGGCGTGGGCAAGGAAATGATCGCCAACGCCATCCATGCCGACGGTCAGCGTCCGGACGGCCCCATGGTCAAGTTCAACTGCGCCGCGTTGCCGGAAAGCATCCTGGAGAGCGAGCTGTTCGGCCATGAGAAGGGCTCGTTTACCGGGGCCACCCAGCTGCGCAAGGGCCGTTTTGAAGAAGCCGACGGCGGCACCATTTTTCTCGACGAAGTGGGCGAACTGTCGCTTGGGGTCCAGGCCAAGCTCCTGCGCGTGCTCCAGGAACGGGCCTTTGAGCGGGTGGGCGGCAACAAGACCGTGACCGTGGACATCCGCATCATCGCCGCCACCAACAAGAATCTGGCCGAGATGGCCGAACGGGGCGAATTTCGCCAGGACCTCTATTTCCGGCTCAATGTCTTCCCGCTCCAGGTGCCGCCGCTGCGCGACCGGGGCAGCGACATCGTCACCCTGGCCGAGCACTTTGCCGCCCGCTATGCCGAGGAAACGGGCAAGGTGATCAAGCGGATCACCACCCCGGCCATCAATATGCTCATGCACTACCACTGGCCGGGCAATGTCCGGGAACTGGAGAACGTCATCCACCGGGCGGTCATTCTGACCGAGGACGAGGCCATTCATGGCTATAACCTGCCCTTGTCGCTGCAAACGCCGGTTTTTTCCGGCCCAGACGCCCTGGACGGGCTGGAGGCGAGACTGGCGGCCGTGGAATACGAGATGCTGGTGGAGGCCTTGCGCCTGCACCAGGGCAACACCACCGAGGCGGCCCGGGAACTGGGCCTGACCCGGCGGACCATGGGCCTTCGCATGAAGAAATATCGGCTGGATTACCGGGAATTCCGGCGGGCAGACCCTGTCGCTCCGGCGCCTTCCTGGCTGGCAGGGCCGGGAAGTGCAGCGGCCGGCCCAAAGAGTCTGTAAGGCGGCGAGTCGAAGCCCCAGGCGGTCCAGGCGCACCCCAACCCGACGCAGGGTGGGCGGCAGGGGCGCGCCCCTGTCCACCCTGCGGTTGCCTCGCCGCAGCCGCCCCGATGGCCCGGGCGGTTCGGCGGTGCGGTTAGTGCGGCGAGTGGTTGACCTCTTTTCTGATCAACCGGGTTTCCTCGATATTGAGGCGAAGCGGCGGCTGCTTGTCGTCGCCGCCGGCGTGGCGCAGGATTGGATTGAGGGCCTTGCGGAGACGGGAAATCTCGGCCATGGCCTCCTCATAGCGCACCCACGCGCCCTCCTGGTCCTCACGCATCCCCTTGTCCCCAGTGCTTTCGGTGTCAGACGCCAGCGTGTACCGTTTCATCGCATCCACCTGCCTGCTTGGTCTGTTGCTGCATTGTTTGGAGACGCACGCACCCCGGCTAACCGCCGGCCAGTTTGACGGCATAGCCGCGTTTTTTGAGTTCGTCGGCCAGCACTTCACGATTATCGCCCTGGATTTCAATGACCCCGTCCTTGACCGTGCCGCCGCAGCCGCAGCGCTGCTTGAGTGCCCGGGCCAAAGCTTCCAGGGCCTCCGGGGCCAGGGGGAGGCCGGTGACGAGGCAGACGCCTTTGCCTTTGCGGCCTTTGGTCTGGCGGGCAATGCGCACGACGCCGTCGCCGGTTTTGGCCAGGGCGGTCCTGGAGCAGGCGCAATGGTCCCGGGCCTGGCCGCAGCCCGGGCACAGCCGGCCCTGGTCTGTGGAATAGACAGGAGTGGAGCGGCTTGTTTGGCGTGGCGTCATATCGGGCGTTCCTGCAAGGCTTTTCCGGGCGGCTTTACGGAACGCAGGGCCTGGCGTCAAGGTTCGCCTGGGCAGAGACGGCCGCAGCCTGGAGCAGATGCTCGGCATTGCCCTGGGTGCGGATATGCCGCACAAACGAAAAGAGGTTTTCGCCCAGGCCGCAAAGGACAAGATAGCGGCGCAGGCGGCTGGGGTTTTTGCGGAACACCGTGACCAACTGCCGCCAGAACTGCCAGCGCGTCTTGCGCACAAGGCCCTGACGCCAGATGAGGTAGAGGAGCGGCATGATTTCCGAACCAGGGCTTTGACGGGCCACGGCCAGGGCCGGATCGGCTTTGGGCGTGGTTTGGGCCGGGTTTGCGGCCCGGCGGGTGGGGCGCATGGCCAGGGTGGCCCGCAGCACCCGGGCCAGGTAGGCCCCGGGATCGTAGAGACCGTCCAGGGCGGTGAGCTGTTCGGCAAAAATCGTTTCAATGGGGCGAAGCGGGGTAAAATTGGTCAGGGCATCCCAGCCGCTCTCCTCGATGGACTCGTGCAGCCGGCCCTCCTGTTTGAGCCGGTCCCACAGGGCCGTCTGGGGCAGGGCGCGCAGGACATTGATCATGACCCAGGGGACAGCGGCCGCTTCGGCAAAGGCCTGCATCCGCTTGCCGGCTCCCGGGGTTTCGCCGTCCATGCCGAGGATGAAGCTGCCGATGACGCTTAAGCCGTTGGCATTGATGGCCTGCAGGGATTGGAGCAGGGGATTGCGCACGTTTTGGTGTTTGTGGGCCGAGGTCAGCACGTCCTCATCCGGGGATTCGATGCCGACGAAGACGTAGGAGAAATTGGCCGCAGTCAGCAGATCGATAAGGGGCACGTCCTGGCCGAGGTTCACCGAGGCCTGGGTGATGAAGGTAAACGGTTCGCCGTACTTCGCCTGCCATTCGATGATCCGGGTCAACAGGGCGACGGCCCGGGGACGGTTGCCGATGAAGTTGTCGTCGGCCACGAAGACCGTGCCGCGAAAGCCCAGACGGCGGATGGCCTCCAGTTCGCCAATGACCTGATCCGGGGTCTTGTGGCGCTGGGCCCGGCCAAAAAGGCTGACGATGTCGCAAAATTCGCAGGCAAACGGGCAGCCCCGGGAGGTTTGCAGGGACATGGATTCGTAATCGGCCAGAGGGGCCAGATCGAAGCGCGGCAGCGGCGAATCGGCCAGCACCGGTTTCTCGGCGCATTCGAAGACGCCATGGGTCTGGCCGGCTTCGAGGGCTTCGAGCAACTGGGGAATGGTGGTTTCCCCTTCGCCTTTGACGAGAAAGTCGCAGCCGGCGTCCAGGACTTCCTGGGAGGCGGTTGTGGGGTAGGCTCCGCCGGCGGCGATGGGAATTTTGCGGGCCTTGGCCTGGGCAATGAGGTCGAGCAGGCTCTCGCGCTGCACGAGCATCCCGGTGACCATGACCAGATCGATGCCGCGCCAGTCTTCTTCGACCAGGGAGCGCACGTTCAAATCAACAAGCTTCAAGTTCCAGGCCGGCGGCAGCAGGGCGGCCACGGTGAGCAGTCCCAAGGGCGGCAGCAGGGCCTTTTTCCCGGTCATGGCCAGGGTCTGGTTGAAGCTCCAAAACGACAAGGGCAGCGGTGGGTTGACCAGAAGGACGTTTCGCATGATTCGACTTTCTTACCACAGGAAAGAAACTGCTACCACGAATGATTTTGGTACAGGCGCATAGCGCGCGTCGGCAACTGGCTGATCTCAAAAAGCAAGAGGCCTCGAAGGGATTTCCTTCGAGGCCTCGACAAGCGCGGAGGCTTGTTCTGATCTGGCGGGGCCGAAGGGACTCGAACCCTCGCCCTCCGACGTGACAGGCCGGCGTTATAACCAACTTAACTACGACCCCAGATCGACAATCCGTTAACTCGAAATCAAGAAACCTCGAAGGGGATTGGGCTTCAAGGCTCCTCCAAGCACAGGGCTTGGTCTGATCTGGCGGGGCCGAAGGGACTCGAACCCTCGCCCTCCGACGTGACAGGCCGGCGTTATAACCAACTTAACTACGACCCCAGATCGCTCGACAATTCGTGGTAGGCGGAACAGGGCTCGAACCTGTGACCCTCGGCTTGTAAGGCCGATGCTCTCCCATCTGAGCTACCCGCCCGCCCGGCGAGACACGGTATCTACGCAAGTCGGCCTGGCTCGTCAACACCTATTTTGCGGGAACTGGAAGCAGTTCCCTTTCTCCCGCAATTTGGACAAGCTGGACGGGAGAGAGCAGTCGTTTTCAAGGAAGGTTGACCCGCATGACAGCCCTGTATTTTTTACTCCTGCTCCCGATTGTCGCGGTCCTGGTCGTGACCGGCCTCAGCTATGCCGCCTTCGTTTTGGCCTTGGCAACGGGACGGCAGACGCTTTTCCCTCGGCCTTGGGCCGGTCGGGGACTGTCGGAGCTGGCACAGGGCCTGGGTTCGGCCGTGGCCGGCCTGTGCGTCATGATGGCGGCCTATCCTCTGGGCGGGCGGCTGTCCGTCCGGTCCCGGGGCGGACGCTGCGCTGCGGGCGAGACGGTCGTCGTGTGCCTGCACGGGCTGTATCACAACCCATCCGCTTTTCTGGCCATCCGGCCGGCGCTTGTGCGGGCTGGATTTTCCCGGGTCGTGTTGCCGGGGTACCGGAGCCACGGCACGGATTTCGAGGCCGAGGTCCGGCGCGTGGCCGCGATACTGGACCAGACCGTGCCTGCCGACGCCCGGCTATGTTTTCTCGGCCACAGCCTGGGCGGGCTTGTGGCCAGACGGCTGGCGGCCGAGCCAGGCTACGCCCGGCGCACCCTGGCCGTCATTACCCTGGGTACGCCGCACCAGGGAAGTGCCCTGGCCTGTCTGGCCGTGGGCCGGCTGGGGCGGTCGCTGGTCCCGGGCAGTCCGCTTCTGGCCCGCATTGCCGCCCTGGCCGACCCGCCCGGGGCGACGCTTGTGGCCGTGGTCTCGCCGGTGGACAATCTGGTCGTGCCCGACTGCGGCCTTGATCCAGCCCGGCCGGGCTGGCAGGTGGTGGTCACGCCGCCGGTCGCCCATGTGGCCATGCTCTACCACCGGGGGGTCATTGCCCTGGTCGCGTCGCTTCTGGCCCGGGTCGCGCAGCCCCCAATCGGGGACAAGGAGCGGGACGGGGCGGCCTGAAACCGCAACTGTTCCTGTCCGCTGCGCATTTTTTTGTTGTCAGGAAGCGAGGCGTTGGACATCCCGGCCGTTGCCGGAGAATAGTCCCTGCAGCGCGGATTTCGTCGTTGCGGCCACACGAAGCGTTTGGCGTCGCTGCCTTGTCGCAGGCATCGTCTACGTGGGCGTCTTCCCCTGCATCTGGGCCACGAGTTCCTCCAGGGACACCTCGTCATCAATGCGATACGGCTCATAGGTGGTTCCGACGTCGAGGTCGTCGGCCGGCGATTCGGGCGACCCTGGCGTCGGGTCGGGCGCGGGCCGCTGGATGGCGGCGGCCGGGGAGGGCGGCGCCTGGGTCGGGCGCACCAGAGGCAGCGCCTGGCTGGTGGTGGCCCGAAAGACCAGGGCTGGCGGGGTCAGCCGGACCTTGGCGTCGAGGAACTCCTCGCGGTAGCGCGCAAAGGTGAACATGCTCTCGGCCCGGCCGGCCTGCTGGATGTTCTCGATCTGATTGAAGCGGTTTTCCCGGATGATGTTGCGCAGGGCCGGGGCGCTTCGGGCGATGGACAGCACCGGGACGCGAAATCCCGCCTTCACCGATAATTCCAGATGTTGCACCACTACGGCGCTTAAGCACGAGGCCAGCTGGGAGCGCACAAAATCCTGGGCATCGGCGGTAAAGGCATTGCACAGGCGCAGCATCGCCTCTTCGGCCGTGGCCGCGTGGAGCGTGGCAATGACCAGATGGCCGGACTCGGCCGCGTTAATGGTCAGGCGCATGGTTTCCGGCTCGCGCAACTCCCCCACCACGATGACGTCGGCGTCCTCGCGCAGGACGTCCTGCAACCCCTGCTCGAAACTCGGGAAATGCGCCCCCAGTTCGCGCTGGTCAACCAGGGCGAGCTTGGAGGCGAACCGGTACTCGATGGGGTCTTCCAGGGTGACGATATGGGCGGCCCGGGTTTCATTTATTTCCCGGATCATGGCCGCGATGGTGGTGGATTTGCCGTTGCCGGTGGGGCCGCAGATGAGGATCAGGCCAAAAGGCTGGGCGCACAGCTCCCGCAGGGAGGGGTGGAGGTTTAAGGCCTCGAAGTCAGGGATGGCCGAGGGCAGAAACCGGATGGCCAGACTCAGGCCGTCGGCCGTGTGGAAGGCATTAAGCCGCATCTGGGTGTCGGGGAGGTGGGCCGAGAAGTCAACCGACCAGCGTTCGGCCAGGATGCGCCGCTGGCGATCCGTGGTCAGGCGGCGCAACAGGGCGTCGAGTTCCTCGGCGGCGAAGACAATGTCGCGCTGGAAGTGGAGTTGCCCGTTTTTCCGGGCAGCGACAGGCTGCCCGGGCCGCAGGTGCAGATCCGAGACGTTGTTGCGAATGCAGGAAGTGACGAGCCTGTTGAACTTTTCCATATATAAATGATGGTTATTTGTCGCTCTTAGTTACGGTGAAGGTGGCGGCCTCGCCGCTGGCCCGCAGTTCCGGAGCGTACATGGCCTCGGCCTGGGCCGGGGGCAGGCTGAACACGCCCGGGGTCACGGCCCGCAGCAGGGCGTAGTGGATCTGCCAACTGCCTTTGGCCAGGTCGGTGAACATGAGGATGCGGTCGTCGCGCAGATCAAGATAGGCCGCCTTGGTCTCGTCGGCCTCGCCCATCCAGGGCAGGCGCTCCGTGGTCTCCAGACGCGGATTTTCCACTTCGAGTCCGGCCGGCAGCAGGTTTTCCAGCACCACGTTGGACACGGCTCCATTCGTGGCCCGCACGGCGAACTTGACCACCACCAGCGCGCCCTGGGGCACGATGTTGCCGGACAGCGGTTCACCGTTTCGGCTGAGGTAGGTCCGGGCCACCTCCAGGCCGGCGGCCTGGGGAGCATAGGCGGACGGGGCCGGGATGCCGCGGGTGCGCACGGAGTAGTAGCAGCTGCCCGGTTCGTAGCCCTGGCCGAGCGCGAGGCGCAGATCACCGGGGTCGCCGATGCCGCGAAGGCTTAAGACCTTGCGGTTGGAGAAGTCTGACAGCAGGCCCGAGCCGGCATAGAGCTGGCCGGTAAAGGGTTTTTTGGCCTGCTGGCGGGCGTAGAACTTGCCAAGGGCCAGCAAGGCGAAGGCATTCTCCTGGGTGGAGGGGTAGGGTTCGCCTTCGAGCAACCGTCCGACCTCCACGGCCAGACTGCCCAGGCGCGGGTCGGCCGGAGCGGCGTCGATCAGGGCGGCCAGATACAGCGCCTTGTCGCGCAGGGTGGAATCCAGCGTGCCGCCGCTTTCCTTGTGCGGCTCACCTGAGGGGACCGGGCCGGCCACCAGGATATCGGCCGCCCGGGTGTTGCCGACGGCGGCGTAGGCTGCGCCCAAGAGGCCCTTGGCATCGGCCGGCAGCCCCTTGCCATGGGCGTCGCGCAGATTGTCCATGGCCCCGATATCAGCCCGGCCGGCCTTGGCCTGGATGTAGAGGGCGTAGGCCGCAAGCTTCTGGCCGTCCGGGGTGTCGAGCTTGGCTTCGCGCCCGGTTTCGCCGGCATAGCGCAGGGCCTGAGACAGCACGTCCTTGTCCACAGGATAGCCGGCCCCGGCCGCTTCCACCAGGAAATGAGCGGCATACAGACTCATCCAGGGCTGGGGCTCGTCCCCGCCGGGCCACATGGAAAAGCCGCCGTTATAAAGCTGCATCCCGGTCACCCGGCGAATGGCCGAGAGGATCATGGCCGCCGGATTTTCTTTCTCAAAGGCGGCTGGGTCCATGGCCCGGGCCAGATCGGAGAAGTAGAGGAGCGGGAAGGCCTTGGACGTGGTCTGTTCCAGACAGCCGTAGGGATAGCCAAGCAGGGCCTTCAAATTGCCGGTGAAGCGGATCAGCGGAAAGGCCCCCACGGTGACGTCGCGTCGGGCCGTGCCGGGCAGGAATTCCCCGGAGGCCAGTTCCGGGATGGTGAGACTTGCGGTCTCAAGACTGCCGGAGCGCACCGAAGTCCGGGCCGGCAACGGCGAGCGCACCGGGATGGTGGCCGAATCGGCGCTGGTTTCCCCGGATCCGGTAACGGCGACGGCCAGGGCGGCCACGCCTTCGCTGTGCCCGGCGGTCAGGGTGAAGGGCACCGCCACCGTGGCCCCCTTGGCGATGGGCACGGTTTTCGGGGAGTCGGCCACCGTGGCCGGGCCGGAAGCGGTCAGCGACACCGTGAACGTGCCATCTTTTCCGGTGTCGTTTTTCACGGTCATGGTCGTTTGCGCCGTGTCGCCAAAGGACAGGAAGCGGGGGAAGGACGGCAACAGGACCAGCGGGCTTTTGACAATGGTTTTGGCTTCGGCCGAGGCAAAGCGGCGGCCCGAGACACCAACGGCCATAAGCCGCACCTGTCCCTGGAATTCCGGGATGTCAAAATGCACGACAGCCTTGCCTGTGGGACCGACTGACACCAGACCGGACCAGAAGGCCACGGTCCTGGCGGCCGGGCTTTGGGAGCGCACGAAGCCGGACAGGTCTTCCATGCCGTCGCCGCCGCCGGCCAGAGCCTTGCCGAGGAGCGGGGCCACTTCGGGCAAAAGCAGGGCAAAGGTGTCGCTGGTCTCCACTTGGAGCTGGCGCTTGGCGTAAAAGGCGGCAAAGGGGTCGGCCGTTTTCTGGGCAATGAGCTGCAGGATGCCTTCGTCCACGGCGGCCACAGTGACAATGCTGCCGGGGGGGGCGCTTACTTCGGCGGAAAGCGTCGTCCCGGGCCGTATTTCGGCCGGGGCGGCAATGGTCACCGGAAGTTTGCCCGAGGCCTTGTCCACCCCGATGGGAACCGCGCCGTAGGCCCGCGACGGGCTGCCGGGCGTCACGTCGCCCACTTTGCGCACGAGCGTGGCGGTGACGTACACCCCGGGCAGGTACTCGGGCTTGATGGGGACGACGATCTCGCCGGTGTTGCCGCGCAGGTCAAGGATCTGCACGTCGTGGATGGCCGAACCTTCCACGGCCACGAGCAACTTGCCGGCAAAGGGCGCGCGCACCTGCAACCGGGCGCTTTCCCCGGAGGCATAGTCGGCCTTGTCGGGCTTAAGCTCGATGCGGGCCGGATTCTCCATGGCCCAGGGCGAATAGCCGAAGCCGCCGGCATAGAATTCCAGCTGGGTGGATGCGCCGGACTCCGGGTCGGCCAGGGCCACCCGGTAGCTGCCAAAGGACGGCGGCGTAAAACTCACCCGGCCCTTGCCGCCGGTGAGCGTTACGTCCTTGGTGTCGATGACCTTGGGATCACGCACGGACTCGTATTTAAGCGATCCGTCCGGGCCTTTGCGCAGGACCGTTTGCCACTCGTCGCGGAAAAGCGTGGCCGTCAGCGAGGCCGTGGCGGCCAATTTGCCGCTTGAAGCCACGGAGACGCAGTCGAGCGACAGGGGCTTGCCCGGGCTGACAGCCTCGCTGGCCAAGCGTTTGAGGCCCGGATAGGCGGCATAGACATGGACCGGCAAGCGGACCAGGCCGGTGACGCCCCGGCCGCCGCCCTCGCGCACCCGGGCGGTCAGGACCGCTTCCAGGGCGGCCGGCGGCGACAGGTCGCCTGGGAGATTCGCCGAGAAGGCAAGTTTGCCCTCGGCGTCCAGAGTCCCTGTTTCCTGGAAAAATTCCGTATCTTCGAAGCTGCGTTCCGGATCGCCGAACACGTACTGCTCAAAGCCCTTGGGGGCAAAGGCCGCCTTGACCAGCCGGCCCCGGGCTTCCACCGGCAGATCGGCTCCGGGCGCGCCAAACAGATAGCGCCCGGCTACGGCAAAGGGCACGGGTTCGCCCGGGGCTGCCGCGGCCGCCTCGGAGGCGACGGCCACACTGATGCGATCCGGCACAAACTCTTCCACCTGGAAGCGATACTGGCCGATGACCGTCTCGCCGGTCACCAGTTCCAGATTGTAGGCCCCGGTCAAAGACTGGGCCGGCAGGGCCTGTTTGAGGCTGACTGCGCCCTCGGCCCCGGTGACGGCGGCCTGTTCGCTGATCTTTCGGCCTTGTGGGTCGGACAGCCGGATCAGCACCGGCATGGAGGGCGGCACGCCCAGGCGCACGTCGCGCACCACGGCCAGCCCTTCCAGGGTCTCGCCCGGACGGTAGATGTCGCGCTCGCCGTAAATAAAGGCCGTGTAACCGGCGGCCGGCATGACGTTGCCGCCGACATTGAGGCCGCCTTCGTCCACCCGGAAGCGGTCGTAGAGCAGAAAGCTCGTGTCCGCACCCTTTTGGACGACGATGAGATAGGGACGCTTGTCCGAGGCGGCTTTGGCATCGATCCTGGCCCGGAAAAGACCCTGGGCATCGGTCGTGCCCGAGGCCAACTCCTGGTTCTGGTGGGACAGGACCTTGACCGAAGCGCCGGTTATGGGGGCCAGACTGGTGAGCGAGGCCGTCCAGACCAGCAGGTCGCCGGGACCGGTCTTGGCCACGACGCCGATGTCGGTGATACAGATAAAACGCTGAAACCCTTGAAACTTGCCGGGGACGGTCAGGGACATGCGGTAGAGGCCGGGTTCGTGGCCCTGAATGTATTTTTCAAGATTGACCGGCGTGATCTCGGCGGCATTGTTTTTGTGGCGCAGGGGCACGCGGTCGTTAAAAATCCGGTCGCCCAGGTTGGAACTCACCCCGCCGCCGCTGTAGTCGTCGTCAAAGGCGGAATAGTCCATGGTGAACAGCGGGAACATATTATTGAAATAGACCCGGTCGATGGAAACCTCGGCCGCTGTGGCATTGACGCTTTTGATGGCCAGGTTCTTGTAGCCGTTTCGGGACAGGAACAGGCCCTGATCGCGGAAATCGACCGACGGTTCGAGGTCCGGGATGCGCAGACTGTGCTTGACGGCGGCGTCGAGCACGGCCCCATCGGCGGCGGTCAGGCCTTTGTCCAGGGTGACGGTGTATTCGCGGCCCGGCTCAAAAGGACCGCTTAAGAGCAACTCCGCGCCGTCAGCCGCCAATTCGGTTTCGATATCCGGTTCGATGCTGATATGGCCGGCAGTCTCCTCATTTGGTTCCACCGGGGTGGACAGGGTGAGGCGGATGGTGGCCGCGCCCTCCTCGGCCGCGGCTTTGGCCTCACGCAGGCGCAGATGGGGATCGAGCGCCACGGGAATGACGGCCACGGCCTCGCGGGCAAGCGCAATGTTGCCCTTTTCCGGACGCAGCCCCGGCGTGACCACGACTTTGACGTCGCGCTGTTGCGGGGTTTTTCCGATGGGATCGGAAACAAAGCCGAGCTTTTTGGAACCGTAGGTGGTGGTCAGGGAGACGGCCACGGGCTTTGACGGATCACGAGGGTCGATCAGTTGGATATGGTTGGCCAGGGCCTTGGGATCGACGGAACGGTTGAAGGCGGCCTCGCCGCGAACCACCACCAGCGCGCCGCCTTCGGGAGCCGGTTCGAGATGGGCCGTCAGGCGGGCCACCTCGAAGCTGCCGTAACTGGCCGGCCACGCATCCTGTCCGGCCAGGGTTTGCGGTGGGGCGAGCAGGCTGGCCGGGGTGAACTTCACGGTGTAGACGGTGGCCTGGGCAAAGCCGTCGGTCGGCTCGAAGCGCAGCATATAGGGCGAGACCCAGGTCCAGCGGCCGGGGACCGGCGGTTCAATGGAGGCGGGATCGGCGGCCGGGGACGTGCCTTCCCTGGCTCCGGTCACGGGTCGGTCAAAGACGGCCAGCAGATAGCGGCCGCGCTCGGGGTCCATGGCCAGACCGGCCACGCGCACGGCATCCAGGGGGGCCTCGGGCGATGGGGCTTGCTTCGCCGGGGCCGGGGCAGCAGGCATTGGCGCGGGTGTCCGGTTTAACAGGAAGAATTCACCGGCTGCGATAACCACAAGAACCGCGATGAGCCAGTTTTTCCAAGTCTGCCGCGAGCCGCTTTCGGGAACGTCGTTCATGCCGGCCTCCAATTCTCCCATTCATACCCTCGTGCCATATTTTTTCAACTGCGATGATGGGAAATGACCCGTTTGCAAAATCGCACGGCTCTGATACCCGGGGGCATTACGCCAAGGAGGCCCTATGCATCGAGTCTTCTCTCCCCTGGTCACCCTTGTCCTGTTGCTTGGCTGCCTGATGGCGGCTCCGGCACTGGCTGAGGCCCAGGACGAAACCAGAAAAACGACCGTCTACGGCGTACTGCGCCAGAACGCCCAGGGCGGCATCGAGCTGACCAGCCCGCAGGAACCCGGCGTGGTCTATGTCCCCTTTGACCGGGGGGCGATCATGGGAAGCATGCTGGACATCAAGGTGCGGGTGCGCGGGGTCGTGCGCGAGAGCGTGGTGCGCCAGGGCACGACGTACAAGGTCTTGGCCGTGGACGACGTCACGCCCATGACGGCCGAGTACGGGGCCACCACCATCGAGCACGGCAAGGCGGTGGGCCTGCCCGGCACGGACGTGGCCGAGGTCCATGCCTATTACAATAAGACGTGTTATTTCTTCCCCCGCTATGCCGTGGTGGAGACGCTGGCGAATTATACCGACGGCCACACCCTGCGTGTTTTGGCCCACAGCGCCGCGGATTCGCCGGACGCGGTGTGCGAGATGGCCCAGGGAACGCCGCTTTTCGAGATTCCAAACGGCGGGGACTTCGCTTTTGACGGACTGGCCGGGGACACGCTCTTTGTGCAAAACGGCCAGCCCGACGCCATCCATGGGCTTATGGCCGTCAATCTGGCCGGGCAGAAGCAGACACTTGACGCCACAGTGACCCCGGGGGGGCGTGTGGAGAAGGGGAAGCTCCTGTATAGCGAAAAACTGCCGGACACCGGCCGCAAATCGGCCTGCCCGGCGGGCAAGACGGCCGTGCGACCCATGGTCCTGGAATTAAAGACGGGGAAATCGGCTGCGGCCGGCAAGGAAACCTGCTGGCCGTAGGGCGTCGCGCCAGCCCGGCCCTGGGCCAGGGATCGGACGACACCAGGGGCGCTTGTCCCGTTTGCAGGCCAGCCCGAAGACCGGGGGCCGCAAACGGGACAAGCGCCCTTGCTGTTGCGGCCAACTGCCTGCGCCAGTCTTGTCCCGGGAACGGGGGCAAACCATTGCCTTAAAAGCCCTGGCGAAAGCGGCAGCAGGGCCGGGAACCGGGTGAGAGGCTTACCTGGAGCCGGGCCAGGGCCGATGCCCGAAGCGGAGTCTGGGAAATCGAGACTACATGCCGGTCTGGTCCCACAGCGGCAGGCCGGTGGCGCTGTCCAGGCCCCGGTGGAGGCATGGTCCCTCGATGGGCGTGATGCAGGCTTCGCCGGCAAACAGGATGCAGCCGGGCAGGGCATGGCCGCCGGTGACGGTGAAATCACTTGTAAGCAGGGTCAGGTGCAGGTGGACGACGGGCTGGCCTTCCATCAGCGAAATGTTGCCCAGGCCGGAGAGGATCTGTGCGTCAACATCCAGGCTGCGACTGGCGTATTGGCGGGTGTCCTGGAGATAGTAGCCGAGGACGGCTTTTTTCAGGGAGCCAATGAGGCTCACATGTCCCTTGGTGATGTTTTTTTCCAGGCAGAAGGAGACCAGGGCGCCCAGCAGGTCTTCGCCTTTGGGCAGACGCACGAGCAGCGAGCTGTTCATTCCATGAGCCTTTTTTTCCAGAATTCGGAGCGTTTCTTGATGGTTTCTTCCAGTTTGGCCAGTTCGCGCCGGTCGGCATCGGTCTTGGCTGCGCCCTTGGCCTTCTCAAGCTGAAATTTTACCTGCTCGGGGTTGCCTTCGAAGGCGGCGGCGTAGGTCAGATTGAGATAGGCGTGGAAGACGTCGCCGGCCTGACCGAGGATTTGCCCGTAGATCGACCGGATTTCGGCGTTTTCCGGTACCCGCAGCCGGACCTTCTCCAGATAGCTGACGGCGGCCTTGGGGTTGCCTTCCTGGGCAAGCATCCGACCGTATTCAAAATTGGCGTCGATGTCGGTGGGATTTTGGGCCAGGGCCGCCTCCAGCAGGCTCTTGGCCCGGGTGAAATCCCGGATACGCAGATAGTAGCGGCCGGTTTCGCGCAGGATCAGGGCGTCGTTGCCGCCGCAGGCCAGGGCGTTGTCAAAGGCGGAACGGGCCTGCCCCATGTCCTCAAGGGACCGGGACAGGGCGATGGCCAGTCCAAGCTTGTCCAGGCAAGTCATCTTGTCGCCGATCTTACGGAAGTAGGCCACCGCGTTTTTGGCGTCGGTGTAGCGGGCGCGCACCAGCACCTGGGCGCGCTTGAAGGCGGCGTCATGATTTTTGCGGTCCTGCACGTCGCGGGGCAGAAGCTTGATGCGGTCCTTCAAGTAATTCATGCGCTCGTCAATGCCGGGGTGGGTGCTTAAATAGGTCGGAATGTCGCCGCCGCCCTGCATCCATTTGAGTTTGCGCATGGTCTCGAAGGCCTCGACCAATCCTTGCGGCGGGTAGCCGGCGGCTACGAGGTAGTTCATGCCCACCTGATCGGCTTCGCGTTCGTCGTCGCGGGAATATTTGAGATAGGCATGGGCCGAGAGGGCTTGGGAACCCACGGCCACAGCCGTGCCCAGGTCCTGTTTGCCGGTGGTCTGGCCGAGCACCACGCCGGCCAGGACGCCGACAAGCTGGCCAAGGGAGAGCAGTTTCATCTCACCCACGCGCTTGGCGATATGGCGCTGGCTGACGTGGGCCAGTTCGTGGGCCAGAACGCCGGCCATTTCGGATTCGTGCTCCATCTGGAGCAGCAGGCCGGTGAAGACAAAGACATAGCCGGCCGGTCCGGCAAAGGCATTGACGGCGTTGTTGTTGACGATGCCGACGGTGAAGGGAAAGGGTTGGGGCGGCATGGCTTTGACGATGCGGTCCACCACGCCCATGACGTAGTCGTTGATCTCGGTGTCCTCAATCAGCGGCATCCGGGCTCGGATCAGGATGTTGAATTTTTCGCCAAGCTCCCGTTCATCCTTGAGGTCGAAGGAAAAAAAAGAGGCCTGGGCCAAGGGAGGGACGAGCAGGGAGACGATGAGCCAGACAACGACCAGGGTCGCCGCCAGCCGTCGGGTCGTGCCCGGACAGGCATGCAAGCTTGGAGCGTCCATGGATGCCCCATACGCCGATCCGGGCGGGAAGGAAAGCATCGGCGCGCCAGGTGAACAAGTCGTAAGCAATCGGCCCAAGAAGGATGACGGCACTCGGTGTCGCCCCCGCGCCGGATGCCGGCATCAGCCGGGCATGGCGTCTGATCCGTTGGTGCAACGCCTTGTTGGCCTCTTTGGACAAACGGAGCGTGGCGCGGGCAAAAAAAAGCGGACCGCCGGCTGGGCGGTCCGCTTTCTGTCGGGACGGCTACAGAGCAGGCCCGAGCGGCGCTACCTGTTCATGAGGTCGAGGAATTCGCGGTTGCTCTTGGTGCCGCGCATTTTGTCGAGCATGAATTCCATGGAATCAATCGGGTTCATGGGGGCGAGCAGTTTGCGCAGGATCCAGACACGGTTGAGCACGTCGGTATCAAGCAGCAGCTCTTCCTTGCGGGTGCCGGACCGATTGATGTCGATGGCAGGGAAAACGCGCTTTTCGGCCAGATGGCGGTCCAGATAGATTTCCATATTGCCGGTTCCCTTGAACTCTTCGAAGATGACTTCGTCCATGCGGGAGCCGGTGTCGATAAGCGCCGTGGCAATGATGGTCAGCGAACCGCCGCCTTCGATGTTGCGGGCCGCGCCGAAAAAGCGTTTGGGCCGCTGCAGGGCGTTGGCGTCGAGACCACCGGAGAGCACGCGTCCGGAGGACGGGGTCACGGCGTTGTAGGCGCGTCCCAGGCGGGTGATGCTGTCGAGCAGGATGACCACGTCGATCTTGCGTTCGACCAGCCGCTTGGCCTTTTCGATGACCATCTCGGCCACCTGGACATGGCGCTGGGGCGGTTCGTCAAAGGTGGAGGAAACCACCTCGGCATTGACCGTGCGTTCCATGTCCGTGACTTCCTCGGGGCGTTCGTCGATGAGCAAAACGATGAGGAAGACATCGGGGCGGTTGGCGCTGATGGAGTTGGCGATGGTCTGAAGGAGCATGGTCTTGCCGGTACGGGGCGGGGCGACGATGATGCCGCGCTGGCCGTGACCGATGGGGGCAAGCAGGTCGATGACGCGGGAGGAGAAGTTTTCGGCTCCGTTTTCGACGACGAAACGCTTGTCGGGATACAGCGGCGTCAGGTTGTCGAACAGGACCAGATTGCGCGAAGCCTCGGGTGGAGCAAAGCCGATTTCGCCGACCCGCAGCAGGGCGAAATAGCGTTCCCCTTCCTTGGGCGGCCGAATCTGGCCGGAGATCACGTCGCCTTTGCGCAGGCCAAAGCGGCGGATCTGGGAGGGGGAGATGTAGATGTCGTCCGGGCCGGGCATGTAACTGTACATGGGCGAGCGCAAAAATCCAAAGCCGTCAGGCAGGATTTCCAGCACCCCTTCGCCAAAGATGGCCCCATTTTGGGAGGCGCAGCTTTGCAGTAGGGCAAAAATAAGCTCCTGCTTACGCATGCCGTTGGGGTTTTCGACATTGTACTGGACAGCCAGGTCCATAAGCTCAGGCATGCTTTTCAGCTTGAGCTCGGAGAGGTTCATGGAGTTTCCCTCCATGAGGCTGGACTTGACGGTCGAAGGTTGTAGGATGTCGTCGCTTTCGATGGGATCTGAAAGCACTGGGGCAGGGGACGGCTGCGGAGTACGCCCACGGCGTTTAGGTGCGTTGCTCACAAGAATAGCCCGGCGCAGAAATGCGCATATTGATTAAGTGTGTAAAAGCCCGATTGCGTGAGTTCGTTACAGCCGTACTCTTAAGGAGTGGGGAGTAACTCGCTAATTACGGGGACCAGGGTAGTGGAGGATAGACCGGCAACGGCCTGGAACGATCCATATACTTTTTCGTGGGACTGTCAAGCGCGCCGTGCGTGTTCCTGGAGCAATCGCCCGGGATCGCGGCGCTATTCTTCGGGTTTGGGTTGGAGAACGTCGGCAAAGATTTCGTTGATGATGTCTTTGACGTCTTGCTGGTCTTTGTCAAGCGCCAGGGCCAACTCCAGGGTCAGCAGGCTGGTGGCTTGTTCGAGCAGCCGCCGTTCGCCAAAGGAAAGTTCCTTGTTCTGGCCAATGAGCAACAACTCTTTGAGCACGTAGGCCACATCGCCCAAATCGCCGCTTTTGAGTTTTTCGGAATACTCCCGATAGCGCCGGTTCCAGTTCTGGCCGGTGTATCCGGTAAAATCGGAGCGGTCCTTGAGGGATTCAATGATGGCTTGGCCTTCATCGGCAGAGCACAGAGCCCGAAGGCCCACGTTGGCGGCATTTTTCACCGGCACCATGAGGGTGACGTTATTGCTGAGGATACGCACGATGAAAAAGTCAGCCGAGGCGCCACCGATGACCTGGGTCTCGATGCGTTCGACCCTGCCCACACCCTGGGCGGGATAAACGACTAGTTGATCCTCGGAAAACACCGGGCGACTCCTTTCTGGATACTGCGTGCAGGAAATCTAGGCACGCCTGCCGTCTTGAATTCAAAATAGCGCACTTGTCCCATTGTGTCCATGTATTCCGGCAACGGCCGGCAAGTCGCTATCGGGACAGGCTCCGGGAGGGAGTCAAACAGGGCCGGAAACTAGCCGGCGGCGGCGTCGAAGCCGCCAATCCGGAGCTTTGCCGCTTCCAGGCCGTCTTCGAAAAAAGTCAGGATGCCGTCAACGGCCGCCGGCAACAGGCGGCGCACCGTGGGGGTTTCGTCGTTGCGAAAGGATTCCAGCACATAGCCGGCCACGTCGCGCCCGGGGTCGGGCCGCCCGATGCCCAGGCGAAGGCGGACGAACTCCGGGCTGCCGAGTTCCTGGGTGATGGATTTAAGCCCATTATGCCCGGCATTGCCGCCGCCGCGTTTGAGCCGCATCCGTCCAAGGGGCAAATCGAGTTCGTCATGGACGACCAGCACGTCCTCGGGGGCGAGTTTGTAAAAATCCAGGGCGGCGCGGACGGCCCGTCCGCTTAAATTCATGAAGGTCAGGGGGCGCAGGCAGGCGAATTGGGCAAAAGCCCCGCCAGGCAGCACCGGCAGGGACACGGCCACGGCCTCCAGGTCCTTGCGTCCGGTCAGGGCGGCCTTGGGCGCGCCTCCAAGCTCCCGGGCGCGCGCAAGCAGCGCGTCCAGGGCCATGAAACCGAAATTGTGGCGGGTGGCGGCGTATCTCGGACCCGGGTTGCCCAGGCCGACAATGAGAGCAGTAACAGCCATGGAAGTGGGGCGGCGGCGTTTACGCGGAGAAAATGGGCGGAGCGCGCCGGAAACGCACCCCGCCCACAACACGCGAAAACGGTTCGTCGGACCGGCTAGGCGCCTGCGGCCGGGGCCTCTTCGGCAACCGCAGTGACGACGCCGAGCACGGCGTAGTTGCTGTCGTACACAGCCTTGACGCCTTCGGGCAGGGCCACATCGGCGATCTGGATGTTTTCGTTGATATCGATATTGGTGATATCGATAACGACTTTATCGGGAATGGCCAGGGGCAGGCAGACGATTTCGATGGTCTCGCGGTAGATCTCAAGCAATCCGCCCTTGACCTGGCCCTTGGCCTTGCCCACCACTTCCACGGGCACGAAGACTTCGATTTCCTTGGTCAAGTCAACGCCGTAGAAATCAACGTGGGTGATCCGGGGCTTGGTGGGATGATGCACCACCTTCCAGACCAGGGAGGGCTTGGTTTCCTGGCCGGCGTCGGAATCGATCCGCAGATCGAAGACGTGGGCGGAAGCCGTCTTGGAGTAAAGTTTTTGCAGGGGAAGGTGCTCGACCATGACCGGAATGTTGACGCCCTTGGTGTCATAGTACACGCCGGGGACCATGTCCTGGGCACGCAGTTTGCGGCAGGCACCTTTGCCGAGGCCCGCGCGGGTCTTGACGGCGAGGGACTGGGTCTGACTCATATCGGGTATCTCCTTTGCGCCCTGGGGCGAAACATGTTTTTCAAACTGGCCGTGCGTCGCCCGTGGTCAGGTAAACAGCACGCTCACCGACGATTCGGTGTGGATATTGTGGATGGCCTTGGCGAGCAGTCCCGCGATGGACAGGACTTTGATCTTGGAGCAGGCCTTGGCCTTGTCGTTTAACGGAATCGTGTTGGTGGTCACGATCTGGGTGAACGGGGAACTTTCCAGGCGCTCAATGGCCGGGCCGGACAGGACCGGGTGGGTGGCGGTGGCCATGACCTCGCGGGCTCCGTTGTCCAGGAGCACCACGCCGGCCTGGCACATGGTGCCGGCCGTATCCATCATGTCGTCGAGGACCACGCACAACTTGCCCTTGACGTCGCCGATAACGTGCATGGCCTGGGCCTGATTGGGCGCGTCGCGGCGTTTGTCGATGATGGCCAGGCTTGCGCCCAGGCGTTTGGCAAAGGCCCTGGCCCGTTCCACGCCGCCGGCGTCAGGCGAGACCACGCACAGGTCGGGACCGGAAAATTCCTTGAAATACTCAGCCATGATGGGCGCGGCAAAGAGGTTGTCCACGGGCAGGTTGAAAAAACCCTGGATCTGGCCGGCGTGCAGGTCGATGGTGAGCAGGCGGTTCATGCCGGCCACGGTCAGGAAGTCGGCCACGAGCTTGGCGCTGATCGGTGCCCGCGGAGCCACCTTGCGGTCCTGACGGGCATAGCCGTAGTAGGGCACCACCGCCGTGACGCGCCGGGCGCTGGCGCGTTTGAGCGCGTCAAGCATCAGGCACAGTTCCATGAGGTTGTAATTGACCGGATAGGACGTGGACTGGACCACGAAGATGTCCGATCCGCGCACATTGGCCCCGACCTCGACGCGGATTTCCCCGTCGCTAAACGTGCCGACCTTGGCCGGCAGCAGGGTGCAGCCGAGATGGTCGCAGATGGCCTCGGCCAGTCCGGGATTGGACGTGCCGGTCAGGATTTTCAGATCGCCTTGCGCCATGCCAACCCTCGGGTATTATGGTGGCCTGCCTGTGGCGGCAAACCGTTTGTGACGGAAAAAAATGGCTGGGGCGGAAGGACTCGAACCCTCGAATGCGGGGACCAAAACCCCGTGCCTTACCAACTTGGCGACGCCCCAACAAAAACATCAAAAAAAACAGCTGCCCGGTCCGTGCCCCTACAGCGGCGCCAGATAGGCGCGTGGCCCGCTTCCCGACAAGACAGCCAGAGCCAGAGTGGCTGTCTGGCGTTGGCGGAAAAGCCCGAAAACGGCCGAACCCGTTCCCGAAAGAAGCGCGCCCGCCGCCCCGAGGGCCAGCAGGCGCTCCTTGACCCGTCCCAGTTCGGGATGGGCGGCGAAGACGACGGCTTCAAAGTCGTTTCGCATGGGCGCACCGGTCACGCAAAACGCCCTTTTAGAGGCGTCAAATACTGTTGTCAAGAGGTCTGCCCCGTGTTTTTGCGGCAAAGTCCGGGAAGCGTCCAGGGCGGCATAGGCCCAGGGCGTCTTGACGCGGCTTGACGGGCACACCACCACGGCGCACCAGCCGGCCAGTCCGGGGTCGGCCGGGAGGAGGGTTTCACCCACTCCGGTGGCTGTGGCCGGGCCGCCCAGCAGGAAAAAAGGCACATCCGCACCCAGGGTCAAGGCCAAGGCGGCCAGATCGGTTGCGGCCAGAGAGGGCTCCCCGGCCCGGTCGTTTAAGTAGCGCAAAAGCGCCGCTGCATCCGAGGACCCGCCGCCAAGGCCGGCTCCGTGGGGGATATGCTTGGTCAGGTGGACTTCCAGACGCGGCGAAAAGCCCGTGGCCGCAGCATAGGTCCGGTAGGCCCGCACCACCAGGTTGTCGTCGGTTTCCAGCTCCGGATCGGAACAGGTGAAATCAATGTCCCCGATCTCGTCGTACCGACGCACCCGTATGGTGTCGGCCGGCTCGGGCAGGGGCAGAAAAAGCGTATCGATGTCGTGGTAGCCGCTTGGCCGTCTGGCCCCGACGGCAAGGCGGATGTTGACCTTGCAGGGGACCGGGAAAACGATTTCCTCTGCGGGAATGGGGGAAGACGCCATGGGTATGAGCCTGTGCGCACCCCGATCCTCAGGGACCGGGGTGCGCTGTGTTGTCGTACTGGTTACTTCGAATCCGTAAGGGGGACCGTGCGGAAAACGGTCTGGCTCTGGCGCTTGATCAGCAGCATGACCACACCCTTTTTCTTGCCGTCCTCGCCAATGACCTTCTTGAAGTCTTCGGGAGAGGCCACCGGGCGCTGGTTGACTTCCAGGATCACGTCGCCCGGACGCACGTCGGCCTGCTCGGCTTCGGAACCGTCGGCCACTTCCGTTATCAGCAGCCCCTGGACCTTGTCCATGCCCAGGGCCTTGGCTTCTTTGGCCGACAGGCTGCGCACGGACAGCCCGAGAGCGGAAGCGGTCTGATCGCCTTCAGCCCCGTTGTCGTCGCCCTGGTCCGGAGTATTCTGGGCCAGTTTCTTGGCGTCGCGCTCGCCGAGGGTGACGCTGACAGTGACCGGAGAACCCTTGCGGGTGACCGAGAGTTCCACGGATTCGCCCGGGCGGATAGCAGCGATATGGCGCAGAAGCTCATTGGAATTCTCGATCTTCTGGCCGGCCACGGCGGTGATGACGTCGCCGGTCTTGATTCCGCCCTTGGCTGCGGGCTGGCCTTCGATGACCGAGCTGATCAGCGCACCCTTGGTGTTTTCCAGGCCAAGCGCCTTGGCAGTGTTCTCGTCAATATCCTGGATAGTCACACCAAGCCAGCCGCGCTGGACCTTCTTGCCGTCGCGCAACTGGGCGATGACGTCCTTGGCCATGTTCGAGGGGATGGCAAACCCGATGCCCTGGCCCGAGGCCACGATGGCGGTGTTGATGCCCACGACCTTGCCGTCAAGATCAATCAGCGGTCCGCCGGAGTTGCCCGGATTGATCGAGGCGTCGGTCTGAATGAAGTTGTCAAAGGGACCGGCCCCGATGATGCGGCCTTTGGCGCTGACGATGCCAAGGGTCACGGTGTTTTCCAGGCCAAAGGGGTTGCCGATGGCCAGCACCCACTCGCCGACCTTCATCTTGCCCGAGTCGCCGAACTCCAGGTAGGGCAGGTTGGACTTGCCGTCGATCTTGAGCAGGGCCAGATCGGTTTCCTGGTCACGGCCGATGATCTTGGCAGTCAAAGGCTTTTCGTTGTGCCGGAACTGGACCTTGACCTCGTCGGCGCCGTCAACAACATGGTTATTGGTGACGATGTAGCCGTCGGCAGAGATGACGAAGCCGGAACCCATGGAGCGCTGCTTCTGGCCTTTGCCGTTGCCGCGTCCCTGGGGACCAAAGTGCTTTTCGAACTGGTCGAAGAAGTCGTCCATGGGGCCGCCGCGCTTGTTGCGGAACTGCTCGAAGAGGTCGCGCGCGCCTTCCTGGGCCTTGATGGTTTTCGTTGTGGAGATGTTGACGACGGCGGGACCGTCCTTCTCCACGAGTTCGGTAATGTCCGGCAGGGGGATTCGAGCCTGGGCCATGGTCGTCCAGGCCAGGAACAGGAAGGCGCTGCCGAGGGTGACGAGGAAGCGTTTGGCCATGAGGAACTCCTGTGTTCGGGGACCCTGCGCACGATTGGTCAGAGGGTCCCTGGGGCTGTATCCGTTTGGGTCGATGGAGCGGTGTATCCGGAGCTCTTGGTCCCGTTATACGCCGGTTGAACCTGTTGTAAACCGTGACCTGGGTTTTGCGCCTATGCCCGGGATACGGCGCATGTCCGAGGCAAGCGGCCTGGTCTTGTCCTTTTCTTGACAAGAAGCTGCGGGGGAAATAGTAAAGTTTGTTTGGCGCGCGTCAATTGCCTGTTTTCGCGGAGAAAGCTGGAAAAACCAGTTTTGGTTATTAAATAAAATTGTTTAAAATGAGTGTATTACGTTTGTTTGCCTGATGATTGATCGATGCTAACTGAAGGAAGCATGAACATCGTTTCATGCGTTCCGTTTGCTCCCGTAGCTCAGTAGGATAGAGCGATCGCCTCCTAAGCGATAGGCCGTGCGTTCGAATCGCGCCGGGAGCACCAAAAAAATCAATGGGTTGGACTGAAGAGGTCCAACCCTTTTTGCGTTTGGGGTGTTTTTCTCCCCATTCTCTCCCCACTTTTAAATTTAAGGTTACCGTGGAAGACAATTGTAAGCACTCAACCAAAATGAGAAATCGTTTCAATCAAAGTGAGAACTTCTGTCTCTCTCTGACTTCTCATTTTGGTTGAAGCGACCTCACGCCGGTAGCCGCCCTTCTTGGGTATATTTTGAGTATAGGCGACTGTTCAAGGATGCCACTACGATTTAAGATGGGCAAGCTCGACGGCAGCGATCCGCTCGGCTGCCAGCGAGGCGTATTCGCTCGATAGCTCCACACCAACAAACCGTCGCTCGGTCTCAATGCAGGCCACTGCCGTGGTGCCTCTGTAACCCTCCCCTAAAATAGGGCCAGCGAAAAGTTGAGATTTCTGGCAAACCCGCCCCAGGAGGGAGCGATGCGGAAATCTCGATTTTCTGAGACGCAGATCGTCAAGATGCTCAAGGAAGCTGAGGCAGGACGTCCTGTCGCGGATATTTGCCGTGAAAACGGCATCAGCGCGACCACGTTCTACAAGTGGAAGACCAAATACGGCGGCATGGAAGCATCCGATGTGCGACGTCTCAAGGATCTTGAAAGCGAGCACAGCCGCCTCAAGCAGATGTTTGCCGAGCTGAGCCTGGAGAATCAGGCCCTGAAGGATGTGATCGCAAAAAAGTTGTAAGGCCAGACGACAAGCGAGAGTTGATCACATACGTCCACATTGTGCATGGACTGAGTCTTCGGAGAGCCTGCTGTGTTTTTGGTCTGAGCAGGTCTGTGTATGGCTATCAGGACGACGCTAAGCGTCCGGGCCTGTGTAGGAGTTCACTGCCGCGTAGGCAGCTCAGAAAATGCTCGGAGGTGGCTCATATCCTCCTGGATGGTTCACTGCCGCGTAGGCAGCTCAGAAATCGCGCACGTAGACCGTGTGGGTGGAGCTGGTGTTCACTGCCGCGTAGGCAGCTCAGAAAAGACGTGGTCACACCAGACCACACCAGACCACGTTCACTGCCGCGTAGGCAGCTCAGAAAACAGTGAACGCATGACGCAGCAAGAGGTGAGCGTTCACTGCCGCGTAGGCAGCTCAGAAAGGACACCATCGAGTGGCAAGAGGCCGGCGTGTGTTCACTGCCGCGTAGGCAGCTCAGAAAATATGAGACGACCAAGCAAGCCGCCATCGCCGCGTTCACTGCCGCGTAGGCAGCTCAGAAATACCCCGACGTCAGGCCCAAGCTCGTCAGCGGGTTCACTGCCGCGTAGGCAGCTCAGAAAAAAATAAAAGGCCGCCCGGACAGCTAGGCAGCGTTCACTGCCGCGTAGGCAGCTCAGAAAAGTGCGGGACCGGCGTTGTTGAGTGTGGATGGTTTACTACCGCGTAGACAGCTCAGAAAATGCTCGCAGCGCAGGCAGGGCGCAGCCTCCATGTTCACTGCCGTATAGGCAGATCAGAAACACTCCTGCTCTGCCCGGTCGGGTCGAGAAGGGTTTTTCCCCCGAGGCCATCCGCATCAGGGAAGACTCCGTCTCACCGCAACAGACGACAGCGCCGCGACGAAAAGCCCTGCAAGCGTCAGCTGGGTGAAGATCCAGGGGAGGGCATTGACCGGGGCGAAGCACTCGTTCCCACTCTTGACCCAGCGTGTGCGCCGCATGCGGCTTATCGCCATGGGCCAGCCCGGTTCAATAAATCAGATACCGTTGAGCTGTTTGAGAATCGGTTGGGTCAGATCGTCAATAGGAACAGTTTTTCGAAAGTCTTTTCCCGGGAAGCTGTTAAGAAAGGTCAAAAACGCGCTGTCGACATTGGAAAAGACCAACGCGCTAGGCTGCAGGTCGCTTCCTCGGCGCATTGTCGCTTCTTCGTCAGACGGGATGATGAGCTGGTAGTTGTTGGTGGTAGCGAAACGGAGGGTGAGGCCACGAATCGTGGAGATAAGCGGGGTCACCATGGTTTGTATCCGCTGCTCCCGCTGCTGTTCGGACAGACCGCGCAGGTCTGCCAGACTGCTCAGCATTCCCTGAAACTGCTTGCTGCCAAGAACGATTGCTTTGATGTCGATCTTGCCGATGCGCCTGTCCCTGAAGGGGACCGCTGCCGGGAGAACCGGCGATGCAGGCGTCTGCGCGCGCTGCGACGTCTCGTCGTTGGTCAATCGTTGGCAGGTGGCCAAGGCTTTTGCAGCGGCGTTTTGCACACAGATTTCGCCGTATTTGTCCTTTTCACGATCCAAGAATCCCAGGGTCGTGGTCATGTTTTTCGTAAAGAGGCAGGTATTGACAAAGCTCGCATAGGCTAGGTCCTCCTGCTTGAGATAACCGAGAATCTGGCCCAGCACGAACCAGGCCGCCCCGTAGCCCGGACTGATTTCCAGGGCTTCCATCTCCATGTCCCTGGCCTCGGCAAACCTGCCGGTGCGAAACAGGGCGTAGCCATAGCTGCCGTTGATCTCCGAACTGGACCGGTCGTTGGCATAGGCCGTTTCATAGGCACGCACTGCCCCGGACGGGTCATCCTGCTTGTTGAGCAGGGCATTGCCCATCTGGCTGTACTTATTTGCCGTGGCACGGTCGAAACGCTGGGTGAAGGCCTTTTTTGACATGCGAGCCTTGAGGGCCAGGGTTTCGGCATAGTTTCCATGCAACGTGCTCTCCAGCATGGCCATTACCAACGAAGGCTGGCTGACGGTTGCCGGTGGCGGGGTGACGGGGGCAGGCCGCACCAGGAGCGGGACCGGGGGGACACTGGCGGAAGGAACAGATGGCTGCCGGGGAGGCACATCCGAATCTTGGATTGATCTGGCGTAGGCATCAAGGTTGATGGTTAGGGCGGGCGGCTTTGCCGGCTCCTCGGTTGCTGTCTGGCCGGGGGGAGGCGGGGAAGGTCTGGGTGCTGCCACTGGCGCTGAACCAGCGGAATCCGTTGAATACCCCACGTCATCGGCGGCTGTTTGCGCGACGGCGCGGTCAGGGCCGAGAGCCAGGACGAGTCCCAACAGCAACAGGGTGGTCGGAAACAGGTTTTTTTGCATGGAAGCGTTCCTCGCCGGTCGTTTGACCGGGAGTCTGGTCTTGGCCGGACTCCCGGTCCGAAGCGTGTACTGCGCTATGCACACAAGCGCGATGGCGCATTGAAAAAGGTCTCTCTGCCGAAAATACATTCTGCACATTTCCGTGTCATGCAAACTGTCGACCGGGAGCACTCTCGGAATAGTCGTCAAGTGGAGCCTTGGCCGGTAGCGGTGGCGACGTTTGCTCCTGTTCGACCGGCGGCATCAGGATACCTCCTCATTTCTTCCGGTACTCGGCATCCAGTGCGGCGACACATTCCTGCAAGCCGGGAGTAACGGTTTCCCGGGCAATCAATCCCCGCAAAAATTGGGCAGACACAAGCTGTAAGACTCCGACAGGCAGCAGCACGAAGGTGGACATAATAAACTTTGCCTGTGCTTCACTGAAATGTAGCAACCCATTAAGCAAGCTGAAGTTTTTTCCAGGCAAAATCATATTGCACGCATACATCAAAGACAGAATGGCGGTGCCGACCAGATAGAGGGTGATCAGAGAGGCATAGACCTTGAGGAATCCGGAAAGAGTAGCTGCTGTTTTGACGATGGCCATATCGGCCTCGACAGCGGCGAGGGCCTTTTTTTGGGCGGCAAGTTGCTCGGCAAGGACAGTGTTCCCATTGCCGATCACTGCGCCAAAGTAGTCCGATACCAGCTTGTTCAGGACAAAAGCCTCGTCCGCAAAAGCGGTTGCATTCGGAGATTCCACAAGGGAAAGCAGAATCATTGCCTCAAGGACTTCCTCTTCGGACAGGTGCTTGGCGTCCTGGGATAGAAACGTGCGGAACAGGGTGTCGAGTTCCGGGATAAGCGCCCGGCGAATCAGTTTGACGTCGGGGTTGGACTTGGCTAGTTCGTGCTGGGCAAAAACCAAGGGCGCAGGTACGGTCTGGAATTTTTTTAGTGTGTCGGGTGAAAAAGCCGGGGCCACAGCAGTGAGGTCAAAGATGTCGTTTGGCAGGCGCAGGTCGGCGATGCTCTGGGGGGCTTCGGCAAAAACATGCGCCAGAAGCTTGTAGAATGCGGTTTTATCCTTGCTAAAGAGGATGGCGAGAATCCCTTTGGCAAGATCATTTTTTTTGGCGAAATACCCTTCAAAAGCCGGAAGCTGCCCTGGGGCGAGCTCATCAATGAGGGTGAGAAGCAGGGGGGCATTGCGGCCAAAGCGGCAATTGGTGTTCATGTCGTGGGTCAGGACTCCCTCGACAAGGGTTGCAGGCTGCTGTTCCATGGCCGCCACGGCCTGAAACAGCAGATTCTTTGAATAGGGCACATGGCGCTCAACAATGGTTTTGGTCATGCTGTTGAGAATTTCAGCACTTTTTTCTTTGTTGTACTTGGCAGTAAGGGCGGCAAATGTCACCATCGTCTCAGGATTCTGGAAAACGAGATCACTGTCACCCGTGCCTATGCTATTATACGCTACCGCTGCAAGGCCATGATCGATCTCGTCAAAAAGGCTTGCCACGGCAATACGGATTTCATTTGGCTGCTGTTGCAACGACTTGTACAGCGAATCGCTTTCGTACAACGGAAGAAAAGCCGCAACGCCGGATAGATCACGCATCAGGCCGACAATTTTTTCTTTCAGGAGTTTCGATTTGACGAACTCTCGAAAATCAAAACGAATACCGTTGAAGTAGTTTCTTGCAACATCTTTGTCGATTTTGAAATATACGCGCGCGGCATAGACCGTGTCGGAAAACGTAAGCCGGCTCGGAATACTTTTGAGCGCCTTGGTTGTCGGTTCCCGGATAACTTCAAATGCCCCGTTGGCCACAGCCAGATCGACCAGGGCATCAAGCCCTTCCAGATCCCTGACCCGGCTCACGGCTTTCTCAAGAAACGTCTTGACCAGCGCAGCGACTAACAATCGGTTGTTGCTACTGGCAAAAAAGGTCAACAGAGCCTTGGCTTGGCCGATAGCCGCATCCAGTTTGACACCGGACTGGCTGGCCATGGCGGTCAGGATTTGTTCGCCGGCGGATTGGGCCGTATCCTTATCCACCTGGGCCAGCAGGGCAAAGACCGCCTGACGCTGATGCTCGTCTCCGGCAGCCTCATACAGGGAAACGAATTCTTCGGCAGCCAGAGGCTTACCCAGGCCCTGCTGGTGCGCCACCAGATCAAAGGACCGCTCAAAACCAAGCTTGGGTTGCTGGATCACCGCAACGCCGCCCACGGCGTCATAGCGCAGTTCGACTGGACCTTTGGCATATTTGCACAGTAGGTAGCCTTTTTCGAAATCATTGCCCGTATAATACATTTTGAGATCCTGCAAAACATTGGTCTTGGCCATTGCAGGAGACGGAATACACAGTGATAATAAAATTAACAGCGTTAACAGCCCGTTGTGATGTAGCAACTTATCTCGCAAAACGAGAATTGTCCGGCCTGAGGTCATAAGTTTCCATTTTCGAGGATTCCACTTTATCAGATAAATAATGTAAAGAACTATTGTGATTGTGCTGGAAAAAGCTATGAAATAAAAAAGTCCACTGAACTTGATGTACATTGAAGCAAGGTATAGAGATGCGTCAGATTCTTTTTTTGATAATATCAATTTGTTGTCTTCAATAGCCGCATAAAGACTAGATATCTCTTTGTTGAGATTCGTCTGTGTGCTTATGTATTGACGAAAAACATCTGTTTTTGAAAGTTCTCCGCCAACGATCCCAGCCAGGGCTGAGTGGCTCCAGGCCATGAGTAGCCCGGTCAGCAGTATGCAGCACAGTCTTTTCAGCATTCCATTCCTTCCTTGTCGTTGCGTATCCAGTGGGCGACGTGGCCGCGGAGAAGCTTTCAGGCATCCCCAGGATCGTTCAATATTTATTACACTGCTAACGAGAAGGGTATTCAAAGTAAAGCAGATATATGCTGGTTGCTATCACACGAGGACGGTCAGGAATTGGGTGTTGCGCGGGCAACGAAATGGCAAAGAAGCGCGAAAAATAAGCGTCATGTCAATCAGTCCTACTCCAAAATGTGTAGATTGCCGCCAAGAGAGAAATGAACACTCCATTAGTGCCCAGCCTATTCGGTTCCAATTTCTGGTTGTCCTCCCGCGTCGCCTTGGCCTGGTTCCCGCCGGCTTTTTCGTCCTTCATGAATTTACGTCGGGCATAGGCCATGCAGCCAAGATGGCGGGGACCCATGCGCTTGCCCACAGCCTCGAAGCCCTGGTAGCCGTCGGTTTGCAGATGGCCTTGGTTGTCCCCGAGGATTTCCTCGGCAACGTCGCCGGCCCGGAGGGTAGCGAAACAGCACAGCCGGAACCTGCGTAGAACTGCCCCAGCCACCAACATGAAGAATTTCGCGTTAGTCCGGTCTGGTTAGGCAAACACCTGGGCCGTAGTTTTGTCATTTATTACGGGGCCGGAGATGCGTTTCTTGGCAAACAGGCCGATAAGCGGTTCGTAGGCTCTTACAAGTCGGAGGATCCAGCCAGCCAACGTGCTGCTACGAGATGTTAAATTGAGGCGTTGAAACTACTCATCCTGACGAAGTGGCGGCAATTCGTCCGTACACTTGGAGGTCACAACGTGGGCTGATATTCCCGGTCTGACAATGTCATGGAGTATAAGTTGCGGCATAGTTGGTGTCCACTTGACCGTACTTCGCAGTTCATGTTGGTGTATTTCTGTCGAAATTCGGAAAATAGTCCTTGTAACAATGAAAACAAAATGACGCTTATATCAGAAAGAAAAGTCAGGAAAGCGCCTGCGGCCGAAGACGCAGGCCGATGGACTGAGATGGAAATTGCCCGATAAGATGATCTAATGGTGAAGCATGAGTTAAGATTTACCGATAATAATGAAGTATATGAGCCAGTAGAGTAAATAATCGGGGATTAAGCATGAGACGCCGTCAATCCGAGGTGAAGGTTTGACAGGTTCTTGAGGTTTTGTCCCAGCCCTCAAAACTATCTCCTCTTCTTTCCTGTTCATTTTTTTGTCGGTACCCCAGAAAAGAACCTTCAGAACCTCAGAAACCTATGCTTCGCCCGCTTTGACTTGGACGACCTGCCAACTGGCCATATTTTTGCCGGGGACCTGGAGAAGTTTTAACCCGCAAACAACATTGTCTTTTTTCAGTTTGAGCCAGTGGCCAAGGCTGCGAGCATTGATCCCAGGGCCTTTCCCCTCGCCGACGATGTCGTCCAGGACTTCATAAAGCCCAGTATCATTTGAATGGCTGCGTTCTATGAGCTGCTTGATCTTTATGGCGCTTTTCCCAAACTCCTGCCACCAAAGAGGAAGAAGCGTGCGAAGTTGCGCCAGTTCCGGGTCATCATCCATGATAGCGTCGCGGCTGGCGCAGGGGTCAGGTTCGCCGACCCACCGAAGCGCGCCACGCACGAGAGCAGACCACTGGCCGAAGCCGCCGAAAGGTTTGCCGCCCATATCCGGCCGGCCGGCGACAATGTAGGCGCGCAGGATGGTCAAAACGGCGCTGACGTACTCGGTGCGGCAGTGGAGAACACGCTCAAGGGGATCAAAGGAGAATTTACGTTCTTCCGGCCGTTCGCAACCTGGGTCCAGCCGGCAAAGCAAGGAACGGCGCGGCAAGTCGCCAGCCAGAACCAGGTTGTTGCCATTGGCTGACCAAAGGGTCGTGCTGGGTATTTCAACCTGGGCGGACGCGCCAAGAGGGCGGACTTTGACTGTGCTAGCAGTGATGGCTTGACAGAGTAGGTCAGATTGTAAGGCGCCATTACAGTTGTCCAGGCTTACAAGTGGATCTCCGGACAGAAGGCTTCCTGTTAAGCGTTTTTCAAGTTCTGCTCTGTCGGTAGTCGCTGCAAGGACTGCAGTCCTTCTGCCTGTTGCTATTATAGCTGCAATGTCCATTAAATATGATTTCCCGCTGCCACGCACTGGGGCCGTGATTGCGAAAAGAGGCATGTGGTCGAGGATAGGTCGTACCATCGTGCTGAGAATCAGAGCCAAGGCGACAGTGCGATCCACGGGTTCCACAAAACTGAATCCTGAAAGTAAATCTTTGACAAATTCAATTCTATTTGTGGCTTCCGAGTGTGTCGGCTGGCTAGAGATTTTGACGTTGAGGCGGTGAGCGAAATAGTATTGGCTTTTGGGGTCATATCCAGGCGTGAGCAGCAGGGTGCCGTCAGGTCGTAAAGTTGGACAGGTCAAAATGCCTCGCAAAGGCGGCATGGGCCACAGACCAGCGCGCCCTGTGATGGTCTCGGCGACATCTTTGGGTGGATCGGCAGCACGAAGCTCACCACTTCGGTGATCCAACTTTACGAATCTGCCATAACGCCCCAGCACATCCAGAATGAACGACTTTTGGGCCTCCATAATAACAACTTTATCTTGAGGGCAATCAGTAGCGCAACTTTGTGAAGATGTCGGCAGCGTTCCTAGGCGAACCAGTTGACTGCCACGTTGAAATATTTTGAACTCATTTGGTAAATCCAGTTTGGCTAGAACTGCCTCACAATCATCCACAATCTCGCCGGATGCGCCTTTTTCAATTCGAATGACGTTCAATGTATTTTGCTTCTTGGTGGGATTTATGTATAGATTGTTGCTGATAATTCCGTATTTATTTCTGACAACATCTTTAAAATCGGGTAATGATAAGGCGTTGTGTTTAATATGCTGCATGACCTGTGTGCTGTCCCAGCTCTCAGCCTCAGCATCAGCCAAATCCCAGCCGGATTTAACACTCGCTGGAGGCAAGACAATATCGGTGGGCGTGCCCATTGATGCAAGGGCCTCTGCCGCGTCTATCGCCGCCTCATAGCCGCACCTGTCTGCATCCGGCCAGATAATGACGGTCTTGCCCCCCAGTGGCCCGAAGTCGGCCTTGTTCACTGCTTTCGAGCCTCCTGGCCAAGTGACAGCTACGGCATTTTTAAGAAGGCGTCGGGCTGCGTCCGCTGTTTTCTCGCCTTCGCAGACAAGAACCAAGTCATCCGTGGTCAAGGCGGCCAAGCGGTCAAGGCCATATAGGGGGCGGGGGACAGGAAAGCCTTTCCACTGCCAGCAAGCTTTGCCGTCTGCCTCGCCGTAGACCTGGGGGACGACTTCTTTGCCGCCGTCGGGTAGATTGAAACGGCAGACGTAGCCCAATATCTGCCCTTGCTCATTTTGATAGGCCCAGCGAGCAGCGACGATCCTTTTGACCCAGGAGCCGGCAACTTTGCGTCTGAGTATATCTGGCGGCGCAGGGGCATGCGATGGCACAGGCATGATGATTTGCCCTGGAGAATTAGAAGACGTTCCCCTTCGCGCGCTCGCCTTCTCCGAAAGGGCGTAGGGACTCTGGTTTGGGGTGATTCCCAAGTTTTCAGCGATTCGTTGGGCCGCATCGCTTTGCCGCAGGCCGTGGATGGCCGCGAACAGGGATACCAGATCGCCCCCCTTTTCGTCGGTGGCAAAATCGGCCCACTTACCGGTGGCAAGGTTGACCTTGCATGATCGGCCTTGTCCGCCGTCAAGGCTGGCACAGACGTACTCTTGCCCTTCTTGGCGTCCCCCAGGCAGCCAGATGGGGAGTAGCTCAGTTATCCGTCCAAAGGCAGAGGCGTTGACGCGCATGAAGGAGTCAGGAGACATCTGCTTATGCTCCATGGTCAGCCCGTTGCTTGTCGTAGCCAGGGCGCTCACGCAGGGTGGTTCGCCACCAAGTGAGGAACGGATCACGTCGAATCAGTACCTTGCGCCCTGAGTAGATGAAGCAATCAGAGGGTATTTCGCGCCGACTGCGGGCATTTTGTACCGAGGCCCAAACGATAGCATCGCCTGTTAGGACGTCGAGGGATTTGCCGGCGAAGATTGGTGGGAGGGCCGCCTGCATTTCGGCGACCACAGAGTCGATGGAGACTTGCATGGTGACCTCCGGTGGGGTGTTGGCCTCACTGGAGCACAAGCAAGCAAAAAAGGCTTGACAGTTAAGAATGATCCTAAACTGTACCAGACAAAAATTAGGTTAAAGGTAATACCTCGTGGCGGTTTACGCAGTCACGGGTTGCCCGGAGGTATCGACGGAGTGTGTTTTCATCTCTATCTGTTATAGCAAAAGATGCATGTCTGGTTGTAAGGTGTTTTAATGATTCTTGTAAGTTTATCCCTTTGACTTCAAGGTCATACAGTGCAAGTCCAATGGCGCGTCCCGTGTGATTGTCTCGCTGTCGGTAGCCTTTGGGTATGTAGAGTCCTCGTAGTCCAGCAAATGGGAATGTGCGTAGTGTCGTTGTTGGAGGGTGCTCTCTCCATTCTTTTGTAACATCTTCAAAGTTGTTTTTGAGGATATTAATATGAGTTGCTAGGTCAATGTTTGGGTTTATATTAAACAATATTGTATCGCTTGAAGTAATAAAGTGTATGCACTCTTGCTCGTCGTGGTGTCCGTCTCCTCCTGTTTCGTCTAGGTAAAGACTGTCTGGGGGGTAGGGCTTAAACGGAAACTGTGTGCTCGATTTGAGTGTTGACTCTAATATATCCGATATGTCTGGTCCTTTTTCTGGGTCAAGATGTCCATGCTTATATGTTTTATGAAAGTACTCAGGGGATGGTTTGCCTGTGAATATTGCCTTGTAATAGTCACAGCAATAATTTTGATTTCTGCGATCATACTCCCATTTCCAGAAAAAATAGGCTCTGGTGCGAGAGTCATATCCATCCCACCATATATTATTCATGAATGAACTCTTTCTATGGTGTTGTTGGTTTGTAAGTTCTGTTCGAAGGGGGGTGTGGCAAAGGGGTAGCATGACATTAATGTTCTGCCTTGAATTGGGGGCTAGCGCATTGCGCAATAATTTCGCCTCGGCAGCAGGCCATGCGGCTACGCCTGAATGAATTTAACGTTGTTTTTGCATCTGGTGATATGGGCATAGACGACGCGCAGAAGGTCGGATTGGTCCATGTTGATCCAGCGAGGCTACACTCCCAATAACCGTTTGGGGGTCGACCTTGAAGACCCTGGGCAGGTGACGCGGGCATACCGTCTTCCTGAGAGCCGGCGGCACGATGGTCACTCACGGCCTAGGCCGGGGAAATGTCGTTATCGTCCTTCTCGTCGAAACCCGCACTGGGTGCAAAACGCCTTGTCCCCAGCTTTCCAGGAAGGTTTCCCGCAGGCTGGACAGCGCGGTCCATGCACGGCCCCGCAGTCCGGGCACTTCAGGACGTAGGCATCTTGCGGTATGGTCAACCGTTGTCGCTTATCCGGTTCATGTCCGCAGGGGGGATGAGGCCAGCTTTCTTTGTGTTGTGCCGCATCAAGCCAAACTTGGAACCATTCAGCTTCGAGCATCAGGTACGGCTCTTCCGCGCCGCATTGGTGGCAGACGGCCACGCTCTGGCGGATGACATTCTCCGAGCCGCAGATGCCACAGCAGCCCTTGTCTCGCCGTTTGTCCTTGCAAGCCGTTTCATGACGATCACGGCGAACCTTGCGGGTGTCGGGGCTATCTGTTTCACAGGCTTCCCGCATGAGGTCGTGTTTTAGCTTGGAGTCCATAAGGCCCTCGTTGAAGGCTTTGGGGCCACATTCATCCCCAAACACGTTCCTTGCCCCTGCCGCCAAAGAAGCCGGGGTAGGTCGGGGATGGCTCGACGCGCACCTGGACGCGGTAGCCGAGGGCTTCAAGCGCCATTTCCAGATGGTCCCACTTGCTGCGGTGGTAGAGGTCCAGCAAACGGCGCACGGACTTGGCGTCGGTGTGTAGCCGGGCGGCCATCTTGAGTTGTGAGACGCCTTGATCTTTCATGCCCTGGTAGACGGCCAGCTTGACCACGGCCATGGGCGGTAGTTCGATCCAGCTTTGTCCTGCCGTGGGTTCGCTCGGGCTGGGGATGTCCTCGCCGTCGTCCATCATGGCGGAAAGCATGGTCAGGGCTGCGTCAAGCGCCATGTCCAGGGCCTCGGCTTCGTCCTGCCCGAAAGTGATGGTCCCGGGGATGTCGGGCACTTCGGCAATGATGGTTCCGTTCTCATCCGGGGTCAGCACCACGGGGAAGCGCAGCATATTAAAGCTCCTTGGGGTCAATGCCCAACTGCTTGCACAGCATCTTGATGAAGACGGGGCTAATGTCCGCGTCACCGTGGACAGGCAGCGGGGCCTTGTTGCCGCCATGGCGAAGCAGGCAATGGCCGCCCTTACCTCTGGCCGGTTCGACCACCACGCCGAGGGCGACCAGCCGCCGCAACAGTTCGCGCCCCTTCATGGCAAACAGGTAGGGCAGAAATGCCCGATGGTCAATGGCATGAGCTATTCCTTTCGCCGTTCCGGCAGGATCATGTTGCCTATTTCTCACCGATCTTAACGACCTTGCCCCGAGCCTTGGCTGCGTCCATGCCGGCTTCGAGGGTCTTGACCGCCCGGCGCAGCTTATCCGGGGACAAGTGCGAATATCTTTCGGTCATCGCAAGCGTGCCATGGCCCATGAGTTCCTTGACCGAATACAAGTCCACGCTTTGCTCGACCAACCAGGATGCGAAGGTGTGCCTCAAGGTGTGGAAAACGACTTTCTGGCGCGGATCGGTGACGCCGTTGTTGAAGCCAAGAGCGGCGACCACGCGGTTGAACGTCTCGGTAATCTGGACGATGCGCCCGCCATTGGCAGACAGGAAGACCAGATCGTTGTGCCCTCGGCGTTCCATGGCCCCGAGCATCGCCGCCACGGCCTCGGTCATGTAGGCCGCCCGGGTCTTGCCGCTTTTGGTGTCCCGCAGGATGAGGACGCCGCGCTCCATATCCACGTCGCCCCAGGTCAAAGAAAAGATTTCGCCGGCGCGCAGGCCACAATGCAGGGCGAGCAAGGCCATGTCATGGACGTTGGACTCCCGTTCGGCCAGAGAGGCAAGCAGCCGGTTGGCTTCGTCATGGGTCAGGAAGCGCAATCGGCGAGCATCGGCAGAGGGTTTCTTGACCAGGGAAACCGGGTTGTCGCCGGCATAGAGGGCATGGCGCTTGGCGAAGTTGAAGACTTGTCGCAGGGCGGCCAGGACGTGCCGAATCGTTTGGGCGGATCGGCCGGCCTCGGCCATGGTCTTCTTGATGCGCTCCAAATGGATCGGCTTGATGTCGCGCAAGGGCTTGCCGGCCAGGGTAGGAGAGAGCCAGAGACGATAGGCGGCTTCCTCGGCATAGGCGGTATGGGCGGCTTTGTTGGCCTGGGCCACGGGCAGATACTTTTCCCAGGCTTGGGCGAGGGTGATGTTCTCGCGTTCTTCGATGGCCCGGGCCTCGGCTTCGGCTTGGCGCTTGGCCTCGGCTTGCTTGCGCTTCTCGGCGAGGCTGGTGGCCCCCTCGCCCGTCCGGGCGGCTTCTTGCAGCTTGGCAAGGGTCTGTGCTGCCTTGGCGGCGGTCCAGCCCTGGCTTGCCCATCCCAACGCCTCTTCCTTGCGCTGGCCGTTTACGCGGTAGCGGATGGCGAAATACTGGTCAGGTTTCACACCATGCTTGCGGGTAGGGTGTTCACGATACCGGACGCCTTCGTGCTTGGTCTGCTTCCAGGTGTAGCCCATCGTTGTCCCCCGGCTTGTGACCCAAATTTTTGTCCCCCACCTGTCCCCCAAAAAACGAGGAAGCGTGGTGAATCTGAGTGAGAGCCAATGAGTGATAAATAGGGCTTACATACTGAATAGTAAACGCTTTTGTGTGTTCCTGTGAAGTCTGGTGAGGGCCCTGTTAATCGCCTCCTAAGCGATAGGCCGTGCGTTCGAATCGCGCCGGGAGCACCATAATTTCAAGGGGTTGGACTGATGAGGTTCAGCCCCTTTTGCGGTTTGGCAAGGCGGGGCGCGATTTGGCACTGATTAGCAGCGGCATTGGCACTTGGTCACGCGGCCTCGCTTTAAGCGCTCAACCAAAATGAGAAATCGTTTCAGGCAATTTGAGACATCGAAGCGCATGAGCGTCGTTTTCGTGATTGTTGTCGCTTAGGGTTGGCCCCAACGGGCATGGCAGGAAGCATGGAAACAACCCGGGCCCTGGCGTCGCTACCCCTGCGGGACGCTGCGCGAGGGTCGTCCGGCTGCGCGACGGAGGGAGGGGGATGCGCCGCTTCCTCTGCCCTCCGATCGCGCACTCGCTACTGTGTACCTTGGGCTGTTGCGGCTGGAATGGCCGTTGACGTGTTGGTCGGAAGAAGGGGCAGGGAGCGGATCAAACCGGGGAAACGGTCAGGGTCAGGCCGCCGACAGACAGCGTGGACGTGAAAAACGTCGTCACGTCGGTGGCCGGGATGCCGGCCTTGGCCGCATCGTAGCGGTTGGCCGCATCGGCAAACAGGCTGATGGAATGGCTGGTCAGAAAAGAAGCCGGGTCGCTGATAAGCGCCGACAGGTCGAGGCCGGTGTCAAGGCTGGTCTCGCCCTGGCTGAAGCTGATGGTCAGACCGGCGGTCTGAACGCCGAGTTGGTTGGAAAAATCCGAGGGGTCGGTAAAGGCCGTGACGCGCGCGTCAGTGGCGATGGCCGTGCTCTGGCCGGAAAGGCCAAGGGACCCGAAGACCACCGCGGCATAGCGGGAGTCGGCGTCGTCGGCGTGCTCGGTCATGTAGGCCTGGGCCGCTGCGCCGCCAAGGCTGTGGCCGGTGACGTAGACCTGGGTGATGCCCAGCGCGTTGACCGCAGCGTCGAAGGCGGAGACGCCGGCATCCAGGAGATTGTAATAGCCAGTGGTGTCGAGCCAGAAGGCGGCATCGGCGCTGCCCTGGTAAGCGGAGAGTCCATCGGTGGCGTAGTTGATGTCGTCGGTGCCGCGAAAGGCGATGATGGCTGCCGGGGCGCCGTTGGCCACGGTGATCCAGGCGTCGAAGGCGGCATTTTGGGCGACAAAGGTGCCGTTGCCGTCTCCTTCGAGATCGAGCTGGACAAATCCGGCTGATTCCAGGCCCGAAATGAGTGCGGTGTTGTCGCGATAGCTGGCCTCGGCCACCACCGCCAGCGTGGTGTCGAGGTTGGCAGACGTCAGCGGCAGGCTGGTCCAGTCGGAAGCGGCGGCAAGGGACATTGGCAACTCACTTGGAAACGTGTCCAAATGCTACGCCAGCCAGGGTGGAGCGTCAATGCCGCTGGAAAAGGGAGTGGCAAAGGCCGGGGAGCAGGTCGGCATCCCAGTCCGCTTGCGCCGCAGCGCAGGACCGTCAGGCCACCTTGACCATGGAGCGGCGCATAACCTCGGCCGAGTGCATGTCCAGGACGCGACCGTCGCCGTAACGCACCACCTCGCCGCCGAAAAAGGCCACGTCGGCCGGGTCATGGGTGACCATGACAAGCGGGATGTCCAGACGCGACAGGATGCCGGCCAGCTCGGCCCGTACCTTCTGTCGAAGCGGAATGTCCAGGGCGGAAAACGGTTCATCCAGGAGCAGGGCAGCCGGTTCGCCGGCCAAAGCCCGGGCCAGGGCCACGCGCTGGCGCTGGCCGCCGGAAATGCGGGCCGGTCGCTGGTCAGCCAGGGTTTCGATGCCGAAAAGCACCAGCATGTCCTGGACGCGGGCGGCCGCTTCCTTGGAAAGCCGGCCCCACAGCGGGGACAGGCCAAAGGCGACGTTCTGGCGCACGGTGAGATGGGGAAACAGGGCGTAATCTTGGAACACGTAACCGATGTGCCGCTCCCTGGGCGGTATGAAAACACCGGTCGCCGCATTGAAAAATTCCCGGCCGTCCACGGCAATGGAGCCGGCCTCGGGTCGCAGCAGGCCGGCCAGGGCGCGAAGGGTGAGTGTTTTGCCCGAGCCGGACGGACCAAACAGCACCACCCGGTTGCCGGACACGGCAAAGGCGGCATCAAGATGGAATTCCCGGCCGCCGCAGCAGTAGCTTTTTTTGATGTCCACGGAGATGCGCATGGTTGACTCCGGCATGGCGTCTTTGGGCCGTCCCCGGGGCTGTGCCTCCGGGGACGGCCCAGGCAAGGCCCTAGGGCTTTTTGAAACCAAACTTGGCCAGGATTTCCTGGCCCTTGGGACCGGTCACGAAGGCCACGAAGGCGGCGGCGTCCTTTTTCTCCTTGGACCCGGACAACACGGCAATGGGGTAGGAGACCGGGGTTTCCACCGGCACTTCGGCGATGATCTTGACCTTGTCCCCGCCCTGCTTGGCGTCGGTGCCGTACACGAAGCCGGCATCCACTTCGCCGCGACTCAGGTAGTCGAGGACTTGGCGCACGGATTCAGCCAGGATGCACTTGGGGGACAGGGCATCCCACAGGCCGGCCTTGGTCAGGGCAGCCTTGGTGTAGCGGCCGACCGGCACGGAGTCGGGGTTGCCGATGGCAATGCGCTTGACGGCCGGAGTGGTCAGCGTGGTCAAGTCCTTGATTTTGGCCGGATTGTCGGCTGGAGTGGCCAGCACCAGGGCGTTCTGGACGAAATTGACCCGGGTAGCGGTGTCGATGAGTTGTTTTTCCACCGCCTGATCCATGGTTTTCTGATCGGCCGAGGCGAACACGTCCACGGGCGCGCCCTGGGCCATCTGGGAGAGCAGGGCTCCCGAGGCGGCGAAATTAAACACCAGATTGACGCCGGGGTGGTCCTTGGCAAAAGCGGTTTTGATCGCGCCAAAGGCGTCGGTCAGGCTGGCGGCGGCGGAAATGGTGATGTCGCCGGCCATGGCCGGGGCGGCCAGTGAAATTATCAGGGCAAGGGTCAACAGGAGCTTTTTCATGCGCACCATCCTTTTCGTCAGGCTTTGGGTTTGACGATCTTGGCCACGACCACGAGAAGCACCACGCACGCCAGGGAAATGAGCAGCACCAGTTCGTTGGCCAGGGTGTCGTTGCCGGCCTGAGTGGCGCTGTACACGGCCAGCGACAAGGTCTGGGTCTTGCCGGGCAGGTTGCCGGCGACCATGAGCGTGGCTCCGAATTCCCCCATGGCCCGGGCCAGGGCCAGCATGACGCCGGCCACGATGCCGCGAAGGGCCAGCGGGAAAGACACCCGGAAAAAGATGGCCAGCTCGGAGGCTCCAAGTGTCCTGGCCGCATTTTCCAGATTTTCGTCCACGCCCTCGAAGGCGGCCCGCGCCGAGCGGTAGACCAGGGGAAAGGCTACCACCGAGGCAGCCACCACCGCGCCCTGCCAAGTGAACATGATGGAGATGCCGAAGTTGTCCCAGAGGTAGCTGCCGATGATCCCGCGCCGGCCCAGCACCACGATGATATAATAGCCTAAGACGGTCGGCGGCAGCACCATGGGCAGCGTCAGCACGGCATCGGCCAGATCCCGGCCGGGAAAGCTGCGGACCTGGGCCAGCCGGGCCAGAAACACCGCCGGCACGGCAGCCAGGGCCGTGGCCAGGGTGGCGACCCGGAAGGTCAGGAGCAAGGGAGGCAGGGAGCTGGCATCAAACATGGGGGTGCGTCTCTCGTGTCAACGGGCCGAAGTGTCGCCACCGAAATGAAGGAAGTCCATTGGCGACAGGCCACAAGGAATGCTTCATAAATGAAAGGTGCGCGTTTTGTATAGAGCGTCACGATAAATAGAGAAGGAGTGTCACTTCTGTTCCGTTACTGGAGCCAGTCCGCTTCAGAGTGGGGCACTACAGAACTGACACGATTATAATAATGACCGTGTCAGTCTTGGCGCCGTGATTGACGGCGGCCTTTATTCTCCTCGTCCGTGGCCACGGGGCAGGGCACCGGGACGGCACGGGGGCGGGTGAGCAGAGACAGCAGGGCTTCAATAAGCGGGACGAGCATGGCAGCCTCCTTGGTCGCAGCGAACACAGCAAGTCTGATGCCAATTGCAACGGATTGCAATGACAGAATAATTAAGATTGATTGTGACAAAGTGAAGGACCAATGCCAAAAATGGCGGGAGGAGGAACAAATTTGTCGGACAGGCGGGGAGTCCAACCGGCCGGAAACCAGGGGAGCGGGGCGGCCGCTGCGGCGGCCGGGCGCAACCGGCCAGGGCCGGCTGGCCGCAACCGGGCCGGGACGCGGACGACTCGAAGGGGGTGTCGGCCGGCTGGCCGGACCGGCCTGCCGGCCGGGTGCTTCAGACGGATGCTCCGTCGGTTGGCGGCTGGCCGTAACCGCCCGGCATGACCAGACGTCCGGTGCGCAGCAGACGGGCGGGATGGCGCCGGGCAAATCAGGAAGCCGCAAGGCGTCCCCTGAGTGAGCCCCTCTAGCCGAGAATGGACAGAGCCTGATCGAGGTAGGTCTTGATGGCCTCCTGGGTGGGCGGCGGCATCTGGCTAAACTTGAGGCCAAGTTCGAGGCGGCGGCCGGATATGGCCACGCGCTTGACCACCCCGGCCAGTCCTGCCGGCTCAGTCTGGCCGAAGATGTCGCAGCGAAGCAGCACTGCGTCGTCAATGGCCACGGGTGGCGGGGTCTTCGGGACAGAGGCGGAAAAGAGGCAGCCCGAATGGCTGAGGTCAAGGACCATGCCGGCGACGCCCGTCCCGCCGATGACGGCTTGGCCGGGCAGACAACAGGACACCCGTTGATGCCGACGGAGATCGTGGGATTCAAGCCTCTTCGGAAAAGTGAGGAAAATAAGGGGAAAAGGAATCTGGATGCTTTTGATGAGCCGAGCTGTGAACCCGACCACGGTACCTTCGTGCAGATAGCGCACGATGACGGTATTGTCGGGATAGAGGAGTTGATAAAACGACTCCCGGCTGGTCTCGGGCAACACCGGCATCTGGGCGACAACGAATCGGCTGCGGGCATGACCCACGCAGACCGACGTGACTTTGTCCGCCAATCCCGTGACTTCCAGGATGAGCCGGGTGCCGGGGGGGCAATGGAAATGGGCCAGATCCGGGGCGCTCATTGGGCCTGGCCCTCACTGTCGCCTGCATCGGCTGGAGCACCCCCGTTTTTCCCGAGATAGTCGAGGAAACGCCGGGCCGTTTCAAAATCGGGGCGCAGGGCCAGGGCGGTTTCAAGGTGGCTGCGGGCCGTGTCAATGTGTCCGGATTCGGCCAGAGCCCGGGCAATGTTGAAATGGAGATGTTCGTCGGTATTGTTGTGCTCAAGGGCCTTGCCGTAAAAGCTGACAGCTTCGGCAAAGTGTTTTTCCTTGCGCAGGCTGATACCGAATTCATTAAACAGGTGGCGCTCATGTTCCTGGAACAGGGCGTCAGTGCTTAATATGCGGCGCATGGCCGCAGCCAGTTTTTTGCCGTCGCCCTTTTGCAGGTGAATTTTACCCAGCTCAATATTGGCCTTGGGATTTTTTTCGTCCAGAAGCAAGGCCTTGCAAAATTCTTTTTCCGCACCGTCCAGGTCTTCGTCGGCTAAAAGCTTGTCGGCCTGGGTGAGTTTCTTTTTCAGGGATTCAATAAAGGGCAGGCAGCGTTTCTCGTAATAACCCGGCTCCGGCTGGTAGCTGCGGATGAAGTCACCCTTGCTGATGGTGGTCAGGGGACCGGATGGGATGGAATTGGCGTTGAGGGCCTGGACCATATATTCGTCGTCATCGCTTCGCCGCACAAACCACATGGTTTTCTGCTCATAGGTCCGGGCTGTTGCCCCATGGCCTGTGGCTGCTGCTTTGACCAGTGAATAGACGCCGAGAATGCGGCATTGACCCAGAGAATGCCCTTCGACTTCCGTTTTTTCTTCCTGTTGCGCCGCGCTTATGCTGGCCACGATGGTATCCAAGTGGTTCAGATCGATTTCAACTGACGAAAACGGGCGTCACTCGAAACGATGTCAGTGATGTCCAGGCCTGTGCAGGTGAGATGTCGCCGCACCACAGCCTGGTCGGGCCGCAAGGCCCCACTTCAACAATCAACCTGATACACCTCCGCCGGTGTCTTGTCAAAAATAAAGGCGACCATCCGTTGTGCACCGATGGTCGCCTAAGAACGTGTTCCCTGGCGTACAGTGTCGCCTAGCAGCCTTCGCCGCCGCCGCCGCAGCAGGCCTTGCCCAGGCCCTTGCGCCGGCTCTTGAGCAGGGTGAGATCCCCGGTGCCGTAGACTTCGGCCAGGACCGTTTCCACCAGCCCCGAGCACTCGTAGGGCATGACGCCGGTATCGGCCAGGATCTTGCGCGGCGTCTCGCCGCAGGCGGCAACGAGCACGGCCCGGCAATCGATGAGCAGCTTGGCCAGATCGATCCACCGCTTGGTGCCGTTGCCGGGTTCCGGGGCGTAGCGTTCCTCGACCAGGGCAAACGCATCGCCGTCCTGCTTCCAGATTTGGAACTTGTGGGCCTCGCCCAGGTGCATGTTGACGAGCATCCCTTCCCGGGTGGCCACGGCCACGTACGGCCGCTTGGACAGATCGACGCCGGGAATGCTGCGGGAGCAATCGCCGAGAATGCCGGCCATTTCGCCGGAGAGGTCCTTGCCAAGCAGGCCCACTGCGTCAGCCCGGCAACGCTTGCAATGGGTCATCTGGGGGACAAGGTCCTTGGCCTGTTCGCGCAGTCCGTGAATCAACTCGTGGGTGGGGGCGGGAACGTCGGCAAAGGGGGTGTCGGCCACCGGGAAGACGGGCATGATGTTTTGGATGTCCACGCCAAGCCCCGAGAGCATCTTGGAGACTTCCACCACGTGCTGGTCGTTGACGCCGGGGATGACAATGGTGTTCGATTTGACGATCAAATCGTGTTCCTTAAGGATCTTGATGCCTTCGATCTGCCGGGACAAAAGCAGGGAGGCAGCGGCCTCGCCCCGGTGGATGACCTTGCCGTCGCGGGCCCAGGAATAGATGCGCGCCCCGATTTTCGGGTCCACGGCATTGACCGTGACGGTCACGTGGGTGACCCCCAGTTCGGCCAGGGCGGCGGCGTAGGTCGGCAGGGCCAGACCATTGGTGGACAGACAAAAAAGAAGCTGGGGATATTTGGCGTGCAGCAGGCGGATGGCTTCCAGGGTTTCCGGGTTGGCCAGGGGGTCGCCCGGTCCGGCGATGCCGCAGACCGTAATGCGGGGTTCTTTTTCCAGCACCTTGTCCATGTAGACCAGGGCCTGTTCGGGGGTCAGGATAGCGCTGGTCACGCCCGGACGCGATTCGCTGACGCAATCGTATTTGCGATTGCAGAAGTTGCACATGATATTGCACTTGGGGGCCACGGGCAGGTGCACCCGGCCGCAGGAACCGGCGGATTCCCTATTGAAGCAGGGGTGCTTGGAGAGGTCCTTGGTGGTGGTCATGTCGTGCTCCTTTAGAGATAGCCGTAGCCGACGGCGCTGGCTTCCTGCTTGCGTTCGAGGATGGTGTTGACCAGACGATCGAAAAGTTCCTGGGCACCGCCGTAGGCCACATGGCGCATGCGCTGGCCGCCGAAGCGGTCATGGATGGGGAAGCCCACCCGCAGAAGCGGCACGTCCCAGGCCTTGGCGTAGGTGTAGCCCTTGCTGTGCCCGACGAGCAGATCCGGGGCCAGATCGGCGGCCTGCTCGGCGATGTCGTGGAAATCCACGCCCAGGCGCGCTTCGGGCGGTTCGGGCAACAGCCCGGCCGTCACCTCGGCCAGGGCGGCCTTGAAATTCTTGCAGGTCGAGCCGGTGGCGGCCAGGATGGGTTTGACCCCGATCTCGGCCAAAAAGGCCACCATGGCGATGACCATGTCTTCCTCGCCGTAGACAATGGCCCTTTTCCCGGCCACGTACTTGTGGCCGTCCACATAGGCGTCCACCAGCCGGCCGCGCTCGTTTATGTATTTGGCCGGCGTGGTCACGCCGGTCAGCTTTTCCAGGGCGGCGAAGAAGGCGTCGGTCTCGCGGATGCCGATGGGGATGCCAAGGCTCACATTGGGCACGCCGAAGCGGTTTTCCAGATTGGCCCCGGCGCTTTCCACCACATGCACGGCACGGCCGCACTCAATGGAGCCAAGCGCCCCGGACATGGCCCGGATGTCGGCCAGGGTGGTGCCGCCGGCCGGCAGCTTTTCGTAGTCGAGCAGAGCCGGACGATCCATGGAATCGGAGATGTCGGGCAGGACCGTGGCGGCCACGCCGAAGTCGGCCAGGATCTCTTTGAAATGGCGCAGATCGGACGGCGACACCAGGCCGGGCATGAGGTTCACGCGCCGGTGGTCCGGGGCCTTTTCCGTAACGAGCTGGGAAGCCAGGGCGGCCACGGCGGCGTGCCAGCCTTCCATATGGGTGCCGGAATAGCTGGGTGTTGACACGTGGACGATTTCGGGCAGGGGCAGGTCGGCAAATTCCTTGCGAAATTCAGCCAATAGACGCGGTACGTCGTCGCCGATGGTCTCGGTTAGGCAGGTGGTGGCCACGCCGACCACCGAGGCACCGTACTTGGACATGACGTTTAAGATGCCCTTTTTCAGATTCGGGCCGCCGCCGAAGACGGCCTGCTTTTCGCCCAGGGCCGAAGAGGCGATGTCCATGGGCTCGCGGAAATGGCTTATGATGTAGCGGCGCATGTAGGTGGCGCAGCCCTGGGAGCCGTGCAGAAACGGAATCGCGCCTTCGACGCCCCGGAAGGCCAGGGCCGCGCCCAGCGGCGTGCACAGCTTGCAGGCGTTGGTGGTGGAAACGTAGGGTGAATCGCTCATATCCCTTCTCCCTTTGAAGCCTTGGCCATGGCTTCCCGGCGGGGGACGAACTGCCAGATGGGGCTTGTGGCCGAGGCGTGGACTTCGCGCGCGAAGTTGAGCATGCCGACAAAGCCTTCCAGGGCTTCCTTGCGCTCATGGTTGTGGTCGCAAAAGCCGACCCCGAGCTTGTGGGCGATGGGACGTTCCTTGACGCCCCCGACGAACAGATCAACATCGAGTTCCCGGACGTACTTGGACAGTTCCAGCGGATTGGAGTCGTCAACGACCACCGTTCCCGGATCGCAGATGGCGGCCAGCTCCTCGTAATCTTCCGAGGTGCCGGTCTGGGACCCGACCAGGACCACCTTCATGCCCAGGTGGCGGAAGGCCTTAATCAGCGAAAAGGCCTTGAACGCGCCGCCGACATAGATGGCCACCCGCTTGCCTTCGAGGTCCTTGCGGTACTGCTTGAGCTGGGGCAGGAGCACCGCCAACTCTTCACGCACCACCTGCTGGGTGCGCTCGACAATGCCCGGGTCGCGGTCCTTGAAATGTTCAGCCACGGCGTAGAGGGAATCGGCCATATCCTCGATGCCCAGGTAGGAGGCGCGGATAAATGGGGTACCGTATTTTTCCTGCAGCATCTTGGCCAGTTCCATGGTGGCCCCGGAACACTGCACCACGTTGAGGGCTGCGCCGTGGGCCCGGCGGATGTCGTCCACCCGGCCGTCGCCGGTGATGTTGGCCACGGTCTCGACGCCCATGCGCTTGAAATAGTCCCGGATGATCCAGATCTCCCCGGCCAGGTTGAAGTCGCCCAGGATATTGATGGAAATGGGGCTGATGTCGCTTATGTCGCCGGTGCCGGTCAGGGTGAACATGGCCTTGCAGGCGGCGGCGTAGCCTTCACGCTTGTTGCCCTTAAACCCTTCGGACTGGACCGGGATGACCGGGATGCCGGTCTTGGCGGCCACGTCGCGGCACACCGCAGCCACGTCGTCGCCGATGATGCCGACGATGCAGGTGGCGTAGACAAAGGCGGCCTTGGGCTGGTGGCGTTCGATCAGTTCAAGCAGGGCGGCCTTGAGCTTTTTTTCGCCGCCGAAAATAACGTCTTTTTCCTGGAGGTCGGTGGAAAAACTCAGGCGGTGCAGTTCCGGTCCCGAGGACAACGCGCCCCGGATGTCCCAGGTGTAGACGGCGCAGCCGATGGGACCGTGGACCAGATGCAGGGCGTCGGCAATGGGGTAGAGCACCACGCGCGAGCCGCAGAACACGCAGGCCCGCTGGGACACGGCTCCAGCCAGGCTGTCGCGGTTGCAGGCCAGCTCGAAAGGCCCCTCGCCGGTACGGTGGATCTGATCCCGCCGTTCTTCGAAAATCGCCTGTTCCATGAACGCTCCTTTCCCTGTCGCCAAACGTCAGGGCAATCGTGACTCTACAAGGAGCGTGCCAGAATAAAACATATTGAATTTATTAGTATTAATAGTTTCGTGCTCTGGACAGCAACAAATTTGTACGGCGACCAGCGACAGAATTGTAGAGTAGACCCCGGACCGGGTGGGAAATGTCGCGGCTTGGGGTAAAAAAACGGATTGCCTCGTTCTGGAGAGCCTTTTTGCGCCTCGCTGTCCGGGGAGTGGTTGTTTTGGGCTTGGGCTGGTCTCAAAAACCGAAAAAATCTACTTCTGCCCGTTTTGACATAGCTTCGCAGGCCGACTACAGGGCCGGAAAGTGCCGCCGATCAAGGGTCTGCGGCCTGGAGGAGGAACATCATGTTGAGCAATATGGCGCTGTTTCGACAGGCGTGTCTGATTGACGGACAATGGGTTGGGGCTGACAGCGGCGAGACGATTGCGGTGGACAATCCGGCCACTGGAGCAATTCTTGGCCAGGTGCCGCGTTGCGGCCGGGAAGAGACGCGCCGGGCCATCGAGGCGGCCCGGGAAGCCTGGCCGGCCCTTCGGGCCATGACCGCTTTGCAGCGAGCCGACATGCTGCTGCGCTGGCACGATCTGATTTTGGCCGCCAAGGACGATCTGGCCCGGCTGATGACGCTTGAACAGGGCAAACCCTTGGCCGAATCCGCCGGGGAGATCATCTACGGGGCCAGTTTCATCCGCTGGTTTGCCGAGGAGGCCCGCCGGGCTTACGGCGACGTGGTGCCGGCCAATGCCTCGGGCCGCGTCATCATGGTCACCCGCGAGCCGGTCGGGGTCTGCGGCATTGTCACCCCTTGGAATTTCCCCATGGCCATGATCGGGCGCAAGGTGGGGCCGGCCCTGGCCATGGGCTGCCCGGTAGTGGTCAAGCCGGCCTCCCAGACTCCGTTTTCCGCCCTGGCTCTGGGCGAACTGGCCATTCGGGCCGGCATCCCGGCCGGCGTGGTCAACATCGTCACCGGCAACGCCCGGGCCATTGGCGCGGAGCTGACCGAGAACCCGATCGTGCGCAAGGTGAGCTTTACCGGCTCGACCGAAGTGGGCAAGACGCTCATGGCCCAGTGCGCCGCCACCGTGAAAAAGGTCTCCATGGAACTGGGCGGCAATGCCCCGTTTGTGGTCTTTGACGACGCCGATCTCGACGCCGCCATTGCCGGAGCCATGGCCAGCAAGTACCGAAACTCCGGCCAGACCTGCATCTGCGCCAACCGTTTCCACGTCCAGGCCGGCATCTACGACGCCTTCGTGGCCCGGCTGGCCCAGGCGGTCGGCGAACTGTCGGTTGGCGAGGGACTGACGCCCGGGGTCAACCAGGGACCGCTGATCGACGGCAAGGCCACCGCCCGCATGGTGGCGCAAGTAGCCGACGCCACGGCCAAGGGCGGGCGCATCGTTTGCGGCGGCAAGCCCCATGCCCTGGGCGGGAACTTTTTCGAGCCGACGGTCATTGCCGAGGCCACCCGGGACATGGCCTTTGCCCGGGAGGAAATATTCGGCCCCCTGGCTCCGGTCTTTCGTTTCGAAACCGAGGCCGAGGCCATTGCTGCGGCCAACGACACCGAATACGGCCTGGCCGCCTACCTCTACACCCGCGACATCGGCCGGGCCTTCCGGGTGTCCGGGGCGCTGGAATACGGCATGGTCGGCGTCAACGAGAGCCTTATTTCCTGCACCGAAGCGCCCTTTGGCGGGGTCAAGGAAAGCGGCGTCGGCCGGGAGGGTTCGCGCTACGGCCTCGATGAATACGCGGTCATGAAATATACCTGCCTGGGCGGACTGGCCGGCTAGCGGCCCGCCTGCCTCAGGCCGGAGCAGCGGTGGTTCACGTCCAGCACGTTTTCCCCGCCCACCGTCGCTGGCAACGCCACTCCCCTTAACCCATTTGGGGGGTCCGGGGGCCTCAGGCCCCCGGCCGCCGGAGGCCTGCCTTCCTCCCCTTTCCCCCGTGTCGTTACGGACGGGCGGCGAAGCGACACGGAAACGTCGCTTTGTCCGCCCGCCCGGAATGACTATATTCAGCCCCCATGAAGCAGGCACATCCGCTCTCCCGGCGTCTCCAGGACGCCTTTTTCGGTCTCGTCCACGGCAACCGCCTTATCTACAACACCTGCTGGGAAGATCCCCGTCTGGATCGGCAGCTGCTTGGGCTGTCGCCACAGTCCCGGGTGGCGGTCATCACCTCGGCCGGCGACAACGCCCTGGATTATTTGCTGGACGATCCGGCCGGCGTGGCCTGCGTGGATCTCAATTTCCGGCAAAACGCGCTTCTGGAACTCAAGCGGGCGCTTTTTCTCCAGGCCAGCCACGAGGAGCTTTTCAGCTTTTTCGGCGACGGCGGCGGGCCGGAGTGCGCCGGGATCTATGCCCGGGTGCGTCGTCATCTGCCGCCCTATGCCGCCGCATTTTGGGACGCCAACAGCAGCTATTTCAAGGCCGGCCGCCTGTCGCGTTCGTTTTACTACCACGGCGCGTCCGGGGCGGTGGCCTTTGCCTTCTCGCGTCTTTTAAACCTCGCCAAACCCCGGCTGCGTCGGGACATCCCACGGCTCCTGGCTGCAAGCAGCACAGACGAGCAGCGCCGCATCTATGCCGCTATCGAACCGGTGTTCTGGGATCGCGTCAGCCGCTGGCTGGTGGGGCGGCCGGCGCTTATGGCCCTGCTTGGCGTGCCGCGTCCCCAGATCCGCCTGATCCAGGACAGCCATCCGGGCGGGCTTGAGGGGTTTGTGCGGGAGAAGATGCGGCGGGTGTTTACCGAGTCGCCCATGGCCGAGAATTATTTCTGGCGCGTCTACATGACCGGCCGCTACACCCGGGAGTGCTGTCCCGAATATTTGAAACCAGCCAATTTCGCGACGATTCGGGAGCGGCTGCCCAGGCTGACCAGCCATACCGCGTCCCTGAGCGCCTTTTTGCAGGACAATCCCGGTCCCTACAGCCATTTCGTGCTGCTCGACCACCAGGACTGGCTGGCCCACCATGCCCCGGCGGCCTTGGCCGAGGAGTGGGACCGGATTTTCGCCGCGGCCGCGCCTGGGGCCAAAATCCTCATGCGCTCGGCCGGACTCGACGTGTCCTTTGTGCCTGGGGCGGCGAAACAGCGGCTGCGGTTTTTTCCGGAGCTGACCGAACCCATGCACGGCAACGACCGGGTCGGCACCTACGGCAGCCAGCATCTGGCGGTGGTGGGCTGATGGAAAGCCGCCACGAGCCGCTCGCCGGGTATTACCGTCTTCACGCCCGGGTGTACGACGCCACGCGCTGGAGTTTCCTTTTCGGGCGCAGCCAGCTTGTCGCCCAGTGCGCCCAGGCGTTGGCCGAGATGGGCAAGGCAACCGGGGCGCGAGTGGCCGAGGTGGGCTGCGGCACCGGACACAATCTCCGTTTGCTGGCCCGCGAACTGCCGACAGCCCGGCTAACCGGCATCGATCTGTGTCCGCCGATGCTTCGGCGGGCGGCCAAGGCCGTGGGCCGCACAGCGGACCGGGTGGAACTGGCCTGCTGCGCCTATGGTCCGGACAGCCTGGCCCGGGGTTCCATGGATCTCATCGTTTTTTCCTACGCCCTGTCCATGTTCAATCCCGGCTTTGAGGCGGCCCTTGACGCCGCCCGGCTCCAGTTGCGCCCTGGGGGGCTGGTGGCCGTGGTCGACTTCTGCGACACGTCGGTCCCGTGGTTCCGGTCCTGGATGGGGGTCAACCATGTGCGCATGGACGGCCATCTGCTGCCGCAGCTGGCCGATCGCTTTGTCCCGGCGCGCCAGAAGATTACGCCGGCTTACGGCGGCCTGTGGCGACGGTTCAGCTTTCTTGGCCATAAATAGCAAGGCGCGGCAGGCCGGAATCTCCGGGCTGCCGCGCCGTAACGGTCAAAGAATCGCGTGGGTGCGTTTGGCTAGGCCAGGGCCGCAGCCTCGCTTGCTTCATAGCCGGCCACCAGCTCGGCAAACAGTTCCGCCACCGAGGTGATGCGATCCACCCGCCAGGCATTTTGTCCGGCAAAGGCGAAGCCGTGGCGCAACCGACCCTTCTTGGCGTTGGCCAGGGCCAGGGTGATGCAGTAGGGGGCCTTGGTGTAGTCGCAGGTGTGGATGCAGCGGTAGGGGCAACGGGCCGGGGTCTTTTGGCCTTCGGCGGCCAGATCCAGGAATTCGTTGTGCAGGGCGCGGCCCGGCATGCCCACCGGGCTTTTGATGATGACCACGTCTTTTTCCGTGGCGTCGATGTAGCTTTGCTTGAAGCGGTCATCGGCGTCGCATTCGTGGGTGGCCACAAACCGGGTCCCCATCTGAACGCCGGCCGCGCCAAGCTGGATGAAACGGTGGATGTCCGCCCCGGTGTAGACGCCGCCGGCGGCTATGACCGGGATGGGCCGGCCGTTTGGCGCAGTATACGGAGCGACTCCGGACACGACCTCGGTGACGAGGCGCTCCAGGACGAAATTCGGATCGTCGATCTGCTCGGCCTTGAAGCCCAGGTGTCCGCCGGCCATCGGCCCTTCCACCACAAAGGCGTCCGGGGTGCGGCCAAAGCGCGACAACCATTTCTTGCACAGGATCACAGCGGCCCGGGCCGAGGAGACGATGGGCACGAGCTTGGTACGTGCGCCTTCGGGCAGGTGCCCGGGCAGGTCGAGGGGCAGTCCGGCGCCGGAAAAAATGGCATCCACGTTTTCGCGGATGGCTGTTTTGACCAATTCGGCAAAATTGGCCATGGCCACCATGATGTTGACGCCAATGGCTCCGACCGGAGCGGCTTCCTTGGCGGCTCGGATCTCCCGGGCCAGCACCCGGTTGTTGGCTTCAACATAGTTGGTGGCGAAATCCGGTTCGTTCATACCGATGCCGGCAGCCGAGATGACGCCAAAACCGCCAGCAGCGGCAACAGCCGAGGCCAGGCCGGACAGCGAGATCCCCACGCCCATGCCGCCCTGGATGACGGCCTTGGGGATGGTGAGGTCGCCGATAGTTAAGGAAGGAAACGACAAAGGGGCTCCGAAATGTTGCAGATGGGGGCGTAATTGCCTGTCCTCCCGGGGGGAAGGGCCTGGGGCTGACGATATCTTTTCAAATCGCATCAAAACGGTTTTGCCAAGCGCCGCACGCGCCAGCCGGGCTCTTGGCCCGTCTCCTAGCTCCAGAGCGGTTTGCCCGCGACCAGGGCGCACAAAGACGGCCCGTTTCGGTGGTGCATCCCGCGCCGCGCCGAGGCACAACGCCTGTCCATACCGATACGGCCTGCTGGATCACCCGGTTGGCCGGCCGGGCCGGAAAGCCGCCGAAACGCCCCTATACCGCCATGGACGCCGTTCTGGCAATGCCAGGATTTGACCTTTCGGGGCTTTCATCTGACGTATTTTCAGACATCGCGTCATGATTCATATTTTTCTCTTTTATTTTCAGCTGGTTTTGAGCGGCCGGCAATTGGCGCCCCTTCGTTTGGGGGCGACTTTTCCGGTCGGGACTGGGGAGTGCGGTGTTTTTTGGGGGGCGGGAGGACCCTTGTGCCCGGATTTTCCAGGCCGGGATGTCCGGTGCGGGTGTTTCGGGGGGTGTTCTCTTGCATCACAGTGCGTTTGATTGTGAAGAAATTATCATGAAAGGCAGGTTGTTTTGTCGGTGTTTTGCATCGATTTGTGAAGCAAATCCTGAAGCCGCTCGGGGAGTTGTCCGAGTCGGTCTGGTTTGAATTAATTATTTATTCAGTAAATTAAGGGTGTTAATTCTTTGCTCGGGAGCTGTTCGGGGACGGACCGCCCATTTTTTGGGGCAGTGCTCTGGCGCAGGTCGGAAGGATCTGATACAATAAGGTTAATTTTTCATCCTTGACGTGTCGGCTGCCGAAGCGATATAAGCAACCCGCCTTGCGTGTTACTGATCTTTGAAACAATAGCACGACCTGCTCGGTCTTTTATGGCTCACTACTGGTGTGATACAAAATGATACAGGCCGGCATTGAAAGTACTCAAGTATTTGGCCGTATAATTTGTATTTGCACAATGCATTGTACTGCAATAGCGAAATACAAATAGTTTAGAGTTGGTTGAAAAAGCAAAAAAAATGAATGGCACTGTAGGTTGCGTGTTGTTTGATTCTGTTTGCTGCTCACTAAAATAAGTTTTTAAAGCAGATTTGTTCGGTTGTTTTTTTAGCATTCTATTTTTTTGAGAAATTTTTTTGTAGTATTTTTTTTATTGCTAAAAAATTTCGTGTTTGATTTTTTAAACTGTCAGTTTTACAATTTTTATTTTGCAGGATTTGCTGATTGCAGCATATTTTGGCGGTGGTCGTTGGTTGTGTGGAGAGTTTGAAGCAGTCTCTAGCCTGATGAGGAGAGTAGCGGGGCGCTTATGAACGAAGTGTATCTTGGGCAGTTCGCCTTCGCATTCTACACCCTGATCGTCCTTGCCGGCGGCGTCCTCGCCGTCTCGGCGGCAAGTCTGGTCAGGGCCATGCTGGGCCTGGTTGTGTCCCTGTTCGGCGTTGCCGGACTCTATCTGCTGCTCCTGGCCGAATTCGTGGCCCTCATGCAGATCCTTATTTATGTCGGTGCCGTCACCGTCCTCATCTTTTTCGCCATCATGCTCACTCGCGCTTCGGCGGACGGCGGCGAGGCTGACGGCCTGTCCGGCGCCGGCGCCCTGCGGGCCATCCCCATTGTCCTGGTGCCGGCCGGCATCCTCGTGCCGTTTCTGAGCGTCTACGGCGTCGCGGGCCTGCCCACACCCAAAAACGTCAGTCCGGCCGAGCTCGGGGCCGGGCTGCTTGGACCCTACACCCTGGCCTTCGAGCTCATCTCCGTGGTGCTCCTGGCCGCCATGGCCGGCGCGGTCCTGCTGGCCTTTGAAAAGCGAGGCGCCAAATGAATCCGCTCATCTATTACCAGGTCGTGGCTGTGCTCTTGCTGGGCCTTGGGCTGTATGCCCTGGTCGGCCGGCGCACCCTTGTCGGGATGCTCATTGGCGTTGAGCTGATGTTAAACGGCGCAGGACTTTCCATCGTCGCCGCCGCCCAGCTCACCCCCACCGATGCGGTCCTGGGCCAACTCGGGGCGCTGCTCGTCATGGGGCTGGCCGCTGCCGAGGCCACCCTGGTCCTGGCCATTGTCCTGGTGGTTTCCAAACGATTCGGGGACGCCTCGGCAGACGCCCCCAGCGAACTCAAGGGGTAGTCCATGGCCGCTGCTGTTACCACCATTGAAAGCGCCAGGGTCCTTGCGCCCCTGGTCATCACCTTCCTGGCCCCGTTTGCCGTGTATCTGTTCCGGAAAAACCCCAACGCCCGCGAAGGCGTGTCCTTTACCGCTGCCGCCCTGGCGTTTTTATCAGTCGTGTCCATGATCCCGGCGGTTCTGGCCGGCAGCATCTGGACCTACCATCTGGTGACGTTTTTCCCGGGCGTTTCCCTCAAATTCGCCGTGGACGGCCTGTCGCTCATCTTCGCCATCGTCGCCACATTCCTGTGGTTTTTCGCCACCAGCTACAACATCGGCTACATGCGGTCACTCAAGGAACACGCCCAGACGCGCTATTACTTCTGCTTTGCCGTGGCCATCTTCGGCGCGGTCGGCGTGGCCTTCTCCGGGACCATTGCCACCCTCTACCTCTTTTATGAGGTCATCACTGTCTTCACCTATCCGCTGGTCGCCCACCACCAGGACGTCGAGGGCTACCACGGCGCACGCAAATACCTGGTCTACCTCATGGGCACCTCCAAGCTCTTCCTGCTGCCGGCCATGATTATGACCTACGTGCTGTGCGGCACGCTTGATTTCAATCTTGGCGACATCTCGCGCGGCATGTTCCCGCCGACAGCCGACCCGACGCTGGTGACCATCACCTACTTCCTGTTCATCTTCGGCCTGGCCAAAGCGGCCATTATGCCCCTGCACAACTGGCTGCCCTCGGCCATGGTCGCGCCCACCCCGGTCTCGGCCCTGCTGCACGCCGTGGCCGTGGTCAAGGCCGGTGTGTTCTCGGTGTCGCGCATCATGCTGTCGTGCTTTGGCGTGGACCTGCTGGCCAACTTGAACCTCGGCCTCATCACCGCCTACATGGCCGCCTTCACCATCGTGGTGGCCTCCATCATCGCCCTGACCAAGGACGACCTCAAGGCCCGGCTGGCCTATTCCACGGTCAGCCAGCTCTCCTACATTATAATAGGCGTGGCCATGCTCTCCCCCCTGGCCGTCAAGGGCGGCCTGCTCCACATCGCCCACCACGCCTTTGCCAAGATCACGCTCTTCTTCGCCGCAGGCGCCATTTATGTGGCCACCCACATCAAGTACATTCCGCATCTGGACGGCATGGGCCGCAAGCTCCCGTTTACCTTCGGAGCCTTTGCCATCGCCGCTCTGTCCATGATCGGCGTGCCGCCGGTCTCCGGGTTCGTGACCAAATGGTATCTGGCCAACGGGGCCATCAGCATCCACCAATACATTTTGCTTTTGGCCTTGCTGGCCTCCACGCTCTTAAACGCCGGGTACTTCGTACCAGTGATCTATCGGGCGTTTTTCCGGCCGCCGGCCGAGGGCGTGGATCATTCCCACTTCAAGGAAGCGCCCCTGGTGATGGTTGCGCCGTTGTGTCTCACTGCGGTCATTTCCGTGGCCCTGGGTCTTTTCCCGGACACCTTTGCCGTCTTTGTGGACGCATTTGGCAGATTCTAGCGGCCCGGGACGACCGGATGATCCGGCGTCCCGCTCAAACGGGTATGACGGCGCGCCCCGGGCGCGCTGTTTACGGGACTTAAGGGAGGACGTTATGCGGGAACCACAACTGTTGGGGAGCTGGCTCGAAGCGGCCAGGGCCAGGGCCGATGCCTGGAAAAAGGCCCTGTTCGCCGTCCTGGGGGCGCTCGTGGTGCTGAATATCTTTATCACGCCCCATCATCCGCACTTTGTCGGCGAGGGACTGCCCGGCTTCTGGGCTGTTTTTTCCCTGGGGGCAGCCATTGCCATGGTCTATGTGCTCAAAAAGATCGTCTACCCCGTGTTAGCGCGTCCGGAGGATGACAATGGCCGGCCTTGACCAGATCGCGGGCATCCATTTCCTGCACCCATCCATCGGTTTTCTGGCCCTGGCCCTGGTCATGGGCTTTCTTTCCAACGAACGCTACATGACTTGGCGCTGGCTGCTCCTGGCCCCCCCGGTCCTGGCCATCTTCTCGGTCATGACCTTGACCTTCGGGCCGGACGGCGCCCGTGAGCTGGCCACGCTCCATTACCTCGGCCAGACGCTGAGCCTTGGCCGGGTCGACGCCCTGTCCCTGGTCTTCGCCAATGTCTTTGCCATCCAGGCACTGATCGGCTTTATCTACGCCCTGCACGTGTCCGACCGGGGCCAGCACATCGCCGCCTGCCTCTACATTGCCGGCGGATTCGGCTGTGTCTTTGCCGGGGACTACATTACCCTGTTCATCTTTTGGGAGCTCATGAGCGTCGGCTCGGTGTTCCTGATCTGGCTGCGCCGGACGCCGACCGCCACGGCCGCCGGTTTCCGCTACTTCCTGTTCCACATCTTCGGCGGGCTGTTCGTCCTGGCCGGGTTGCTCCTGCGCCACGCGGATCTGGGCACCTTCGCCTTTACTGCCGTGTCGCCTGATGCCGCCCGCTACTACGACTACATCATCCTGATCGGCTTTTTGGTTAACGCCGCCTGCGTGCCGCTCCATGCCTGGTTGCCCGACGCCTATCCCGAGGCCACGGTGACCGGCGCGGTCTTCATGAGCGCCTTTACCACCAAGACCGCCGTCTACGTCCTGGCCCGCGGTTACGCCGGGTTCGAGGTGCTGGCCATCGGCGGGCTGGTCATGTGTCTCTACGGCGTTTTTTACGCGACCATCGAGAACAACGCCCGGCGCATCCTGTCGTATCACATCGTCTCCCAGGTGGGGTACATGGTGTGCGGCATCGGCATCGGCACGGCCATGACCCTGGACGGGGCCTGCGCCCACGCCTATGCCCACATCCTCTATAAGGGCCTGCTCTTTATGGGCGCGGGCTGTCTGCTCTATTCCGCCGGCACGGCCAAGCTGACCGAGCTTGGCGGACTGGCCTCGCGGCTGCCCCTGGTCATGATCTGCTACATGGTCGGCGCGGTCTCCATCTCGGGAATGCCGCTCTTTAACGGCTTCGTCTCCAAAACCATGACCATCACCGGCGCGGCCGAGGCCCATCGCACCTGGCTGGCGCTTGGCATGGAACTGGCGGCGGTCGGCACGTTCCTTTCGGTCGGCATCAAGCTGCCGTACTTCGCCTTCTGGTCCAAGCCGACCAGCACGGTGGAGTTAAAGCCCATTCCGTGGAACATGTACGCCGGCATGATCATCTCATCGCTGTTGTGCCTGGGCATCGGCATCTTCCCGCAGACCCTCTACGGGCTGCTGCCGTTTCCCACGGATTATACGCCATACACCGCCTGGCATGTGCTCCAGGCCTGTCTGATCCTCGGCTTTACCGGCCTTGGCTTCTACCTCATGCGCAAGATCATTCCGCCTCATGCCAGCCGCAACCTCGACTTCGACATCCTCTACCGGCTCATCGGCCGGGGATTCGTCAAGCTCGTCAGCGTTCCGGCCGCGGCCATCGACAACATCTGGACCGATGTCTACGAGAAGGTGGGTTTAAAGGCCCTGATCGAAGCGGGCTTTGGCACAAGCGTCTTTGACGTCAAGGTCATCGACGGGGTTCTCGACGGCTCGGCCCGGGGCGTGCGCGAAGTGGGCGGGGCCGGTGTCGCGCGCAGCCAGACCGGGCGCTTGCAGGACTATCTGGCCGCTGCCGTGTCGATTGGTTTGGCCATCTTCGCGGCCGTGTGGTTTCTCGGTTAACGCCGCTAGGGAAGGGAGCGATACATGATGACGCAAAACGGATTTCCGGTGGTGACGGCGCTGATCGTCCTGCCGCTGGTGGCGGCCGCGGCGCTGCTGTTTCTGCGCCGGGAGTGGCCGGTGCGCATGGTCACGCTGGCGGTGGGCATTCTCGAATGTCTGCTGGCTCTGCCGCTGCTCGGCTATGCGCCTAACGGACCGGCCTTCCAGTTCGTGGAACAGGCCGCCTGGCTGCCGGCGCTGGGCATGACCTACCACCTCGGCGTGGACGGGCTGAGCCTGTATATGATCCTTTTAACGGTGCTCATGCTCCCCCTTTGCGTGCTGGGGTCCTGGACCTACATCAGCAAACGGGTGACCGAGTTCCATTTCTGCCTGCTGCTTATGACCTCGGCCTGTATCGGGGTCTTTGCGGCCCTGGACTTTGTCCTGTTCTACGTCTTCTGGGAGGCCATGCTGGTCCCCATGTACCTCTTGATTGCGGTGTGGGGCGGCCCCCGGCGGCGCTACGCCTCCATCAAGTTCTTCCTCTACACCCTGGCCGGCTCAACCCTGCTGTTGGCCGCCATCGTGGCCTTCCGCCAGGTGGGCGGCACCTTCTCCATCCCGGACCTGATGGAACAGTCCTACGGCTTCAAGTTCCAGTTCTGGGCCTTTCTGGCCATGGCCCTGGCCTTTGCCATCAAGGTCCCCATGTTCCCGTTCCATACCTGGCTGCCAGCCGCCCACGTCGAGGCCCCGGCCGCCGGCAGCGTGCTGCTGGCCGCCATCCTGCTCAAAATGGGCACGTATGGCTTCCTGCGCTTCTGCCTGCCGCTGACCCCGGCGGCAACCGAGACCTTCGCGCCGTTCATGATTGCCCTGTCCATCGCCGGCATCATCTACGGCGGCTGTATCGCGCTGGGCCAGACCGACATCAAAAAGCTCATCGCCTACTCCTCGGTGGGGCACATGGGCTTTGTGACCCTCGGCATCTTCCTTTTGAGCACCAAGGGCGTGTCCGGCGCGATTCTGCAGATGCTCAACCACGGCATCACCACCGGCGGCCTGTTCATGATGATCGGCCTGCTCTATGAGCGCAGCCACAGCCGGGAGATCGGCGACAACCAGGGACTGGGCAAGTTCATGCCCATCTTCATGTTCCTGTTTGGCCTGTTCTCCTTTTCCTCCCTGGCCTTCCCCGGCACCAACAGCTTCGTTGGCGAGGTGCTGGTCCTTATTGGCGCTTTCCAGGGCAATACCTGGATCGGTTTTGCCGCCGTGCCCGGAGCCATGCTGGCCGCCGCCTACATGTTGCGCCTTTTGCAGCGGGTGACCTGGGGCGAACCTTCGGCTTACAAGGCCTCCTGGAAGGACCTTGGTGTCCGGGAGTGGGTGACCCTTGCCCCCCTGGCCGCCCTGGTCTTCTATATCGGTCTGGCCCCGGCCCTGGCCATCACCACCATCGAGCCGTCCATTGACCGCACCCTGGCCGCCATGCACACCAAAAACATGGCCCTGGGACTGACCAAAGACATGCCCCTGGCCGAGCGCTGGCGTCTGACCGGACCGCTCGCCGTGGCCGGCGTCTCGGATTTCATCCGCAAGGAGCATCCATGAGCATCTTCGCACTGTTGCCGGAATTGTGGCTGCTTGGGCTGGTCTGCGCGCTCTTTGTCGCCAGCGTAAGCGACCGTAAACAGTCGGTCATGTCCTGGCTGCCCCTGGCTGCGGGCCTGGGCGTGGTGGCCGCCGCCGTGTCGCTTGGCGCGCGGGGGGAGTACCTGTACGCAACCTATAAGCTTGACGCCTTGTCCCAGTTCTTCAAGCTGGTCATCAGTTTTGGCTTCGCCGTGGTGGCCGGCATCGCTTCGGGCAACAAGGACGACAAGGACCTGACCCCGGACTATTTCATGCTGCTGGCCCTGTCGGCCTGGGGACTGATGCTGTTGTCCTCGTGCGTGGAACTCATCACCCTGTATCTGGCGCTGGAACTGTCCTCCTACAGCCTGTACGCGCTTATTCCGCTGCGCGGCCAGGACAGACGGGCGGCTGAGGCCGGCATCAAATACATCCTGTTTGGCGCGGCCGTGACCGCCCTGGCCCTGTTTGGCCTGTCCTATATCATGGCGGCCAAGCACACGACCTTCATTGCGGCCCTGGCCGCCTCGTCCTGGAGCTTTGCCGACGCGCCCCTGGCCGTCCTTGGCCTGACACTGTTCCTGGCCGGGTTCTTCTACAAGCTGGCCCTGTTTCCGTTCCACTTCTGGTGCCCGGACGTCTACCAGGGAGCCAAGAACGAGACGGCCGCCTACGTGGCCACCATTCCCAAGCTCGGGGCCGTGGTGGTCCTGGTGCGCCTGTCCGCCTTTATCGCCCCGCACCTGGAAGTGACCACCACGCTGGCCATCCTCGGGGCCATTTCCATGACCGCCGGCAATCTGGCCGCCCTGGTTCAGCGCGACCTCAAGCGCCTCCTGGGCTTTTCCTCGGTGGCCCACGCCGGCTACGTCATGCTCGGTCTGGCCGCCGGCTCGGCCGCCGGCATGTCGGCTGCGGCCTTTTACAGCCTGGCTTACATCCTCATGAACCTGGCCGCCTTCTACGTCGTGTGCGCCATTGCCAAAAACGGCGAGAACCCGAGTCTCGACGACCTGGACGGCCTGTACCGGCGCGCTCCGGCCCTGGCCATGATCCTGGCCATTGCCGCCTTCTCCCTGGTCGGCCTGCCGCCGACCGCCGGGTTTGCCGGCAAGCTCTTCCTGCTCTCGGCCGCCTGGGACCAGGGTTACCACTGGCTGGTCATCGTGGCTGTGCTCAATACGGCCATCTCCATCTATTACTACCTGGGCATGGTCCGTCATGCCTATACCGGCGAGTCCGAGGCTCCGGCCCTGGCCCAACCGCGCGGGTATCTGATCTTTGGCGGGGTGCTGGCAGCGCTCGTGCTGCTGCTCGGTATTCTGCCGGCGCCGCTGTATGATCTGGCGGCCCAGGCTGCGGTGCATCTGCATCCGTAAACGGGGGTGTCCACAGGCCGTGGTCCATGGCCTGTGACGCGGTTTCTCGAATTGGGAAAGGAGGAAAAGACGCATGGTCTTTACCTGGTTACAAGCGGCGATACTGCTCTTCTTCCTGGGTGGCATCCTATTTGCCGCAGGCCCGCTCATCGGCTCGCTGCTCTTGGCCCCCAAGGCCAAGGGCGGGGCGCTTGGCGAAACCTATGAGTGCGGCGTGCCCACGCACGGACGTTCCTGGGTCAAATTCGGCATCAACTACTACTTCTACGCCCTGATCTTTTTGGCCTTCGAGGTGGATATCCTCTACCTCTTCCCGGTGGCGGCGGCCTATGCCTCGCCCCAGGGTCTGGGCACGACCATTCGGCTGCTGGTGTTTCTCGCGGTGCTCGCCGCCGCCATCGTCTACTTCATGCGCAAGGGAGTGTTCACATGGCCCCGCAAGATCCATATTGCACCCCGGCCGTAACCACGGTCGATCCGGCCCTGGTCGCCACGCCGGCGGTCCAGAAGCTGGTGGATGTCTGCCGGGCCATGTCCATCTGGCCCATGACCTTTGGTCTGGCCTGCTGCGCCATCGAAATGATGGCCGTTGGCATGGCCCGCTTCGACATCGCCCGCTACGGCGCGGAAGTCTTCCGGCCCTCGCCGCGCCAGTCCGATCTCATGATCGTGGCCGGCACGGTGAACAAGAAGATGGCCCCGGCCGTGGTTCGCCTCTACGAGCAGATGCCGGCCCCGCGCTACGTCATGGCCCTTGGCAACTGCGCCATCTCCGGCGGCCCGTTTAACATCGAAGGCCAGTACAACGTCATCCAGGGCGTGGACACCCTGATCCCGGTCGACGTCTATGTGCCCGGCTGTCCGCCCCGGCCCGAGGCCCTGCTGGAAGGGCTTTTTGCCCTGCAGCAGAAGATCACCGGCCGTCGCTGGTGGCAGGTCCCCCAGGGAGGTGAGCAATGATCCCGGCTTTTGTCGCCAAAATGGGACCGGTATGCACCGCCCCCATGGACCATGCCGCCACCGGCATGACCCTGTCCGTCACTGTTGACGCCAAGGCTGTTGTGGAAGCCATGACGGTTCTTGACGCCGAAGGGTATCTCCTCGAAGACGTCATGGCCTCCGATCTTCAGGAAGGCTTTGAAATCACCTATCACCTGAGCCTGCTCGACGGGGCCAACCGCATTGTGGTGCGCGCCCTTGTTCCCCACGATGCGCCAAGCCTGCCGACCATCAGCGCCGTCTACCCCGGCGCGGACTGGCACGAGCGGGAGTGCTTCGATTTCTACGGCATTGACTTCGCCGGGCATCCCAACCTGCACTATCTGCTTTTGCCCGAGAACTTCGGCAGCCATCCACTGATCAAGGCGGAGAAAGCCAGGAAATCCCTGGCCGACCTCATGCCCCTTGGCTACCTCGTGGACTGCGGTCTGGCCGAACCCGAAGCGGAAAAGCCCAAGCCCGCCAAGGTGGTCAAGGCCGCCAAAACCGAAGACGCCTAAGGCCCGGAGGACGCATGCAAGCCTTTGATCCCAAAAAATTGGCGCAAGACCCCACGTCGGTGCGCTTTGAACCGGGTCCCACCGAAGACAAGCTGATCCTCAGCATGGGACCGCAGCATCCCTCCACCCACGGGGTTCTGCGTATCCTGCTCGAACTCGACGGCGAGTACATTGTCCGGGCCGAGCCGGTGCTGGGCTACATCCACCGGATGCACGAGTGGATGGCCGAACAGAAAACCTACTTCCAGTTCATGCCCAACATGGGCCGGGTGGACTACCTCCACGCCATGGCCTGGAACTGGGCCTATGCCGGGTCGGTGGAACGGCTGGCCGGCATTGAGGTGCCCGAGCGGGCCGAGTACATCCGGGTGGCGGTGACGGAACTCAACCGCATAAGCTCCCACCTGCTCTGGTGGGGAGCCTATCTCCTCGACCTCGGGGCCTTTACCCCCATCATGTACGCCTTCGACGACCGGGAGTTTCTCCTGGACATCCTGCAGGCCGTCACCGGCTCGCGCCTGACCTATTCCTACTTCACCTTCGGCGGCGTTTACAGCGACGTGCCCGACGACTTCGCCCCGCGCTGTCTGGCCTTTGTCCGGCAGTTGCGCTCACGCCTGCCCATGTACCGCGATCTGGTCACGGATAACGTGATCCTGCGCGGGCGCTGCGAAGGCATCGGCGAGATGGACGTGGAACTGGCGAGGCAGTACGGGGCCACCGGTCCGGTCATTCGCGGCTCCGGCGCGCCGGTCGATACCCGCCGGGCCGAACCGTACGGCGTCTACGGCCGCTTCGAGTTCCCCATCCCGACCTATCCCCAGGGTGACGCCATGGCCCGGTACATGGTGCGCATGGACGAGCTGGAAACGAGCTGTTCGATCATTGAGCAGGCCGTGACCAACCTGCCGGAAGGGCCCATTGCGGCCAAGGTGCCAAAGACCATCAAACCGCCCAAGGGCGAGGCCTGCTACGCCGTCGAAGGCGCGCGCGGCAAGATTCTCGTCCATGTCCGGTCCGATGGCGGTCCCAAGCCCTACCGGGTGAAGCTTCGCGCCCCGGGCTTTTCCAACCTGAGTGTGTTCTGCGAGCTGGCCAGGGGAACGCTTCTGGCTGACGCCGTGTCCATTCTGGGCAGCCTGGACCTTGTTATCCCGGAGATCGACCGATGACCCCCGATCTTTTGAGCTTCGACCATCCCCTGACGCGCCTTGTCGTCGGGCTGTTGTGTGTGTTCGCTTTCGTCGGCTTAAACGGACTGGTCCTGGTGTGGGTGGAACGCAAGGTGGCCGGCTTTGTCCAGCTGCGCCCGGGTCCCCTTCATGTCGGTCCCTACGGCCTGCTGCAACCCATTGTTGACGCGGTGAAACTGATCGGCAAACAGCTGGCCATGCCGGAGGGCGCGGACCGCTACCTCTACTGGGCCGCGCCGCTTTTGGCCTTTGCCCCGGTCACGGTCTGTTTCCTGCCGCTGCCCTTTGGTCCGGACCTCGCTCCCATGCGGCTCAATATCGGCCTGGTCCTCATCCTGGCCTTTTCCGGCCTCGGCGTGCTGTCGCTGATCCTGGCCGGCTGGGGTTCCAACAACAAGTGGGGCCTTTTGGGCGCGGCCCGGGCCGTGGCCCAGTCCGTGGCCTATGAGGTGCCGCTGTTGCTGTCGGTCATGGCCGTGGCCCTGACTGCCGGGTCCCTTGATCTCTATCAGATCACGGCCCAGCAGGGCGGCTGGCCCTGGCAGTGGTATGGCGTCAAAAACCCGCTGGCCTTTTTCATCTTCCTGGTCTGCGCCGTGGCCGAGACCAACCGCGCTCCCTTTGACCTGCCCGAAGCCGAATCCGAACTGACGGCCGGCTTTCACACGGAATACTCGGGCATGGGATTTGGCCTGTTTTTCCTGGCCGAATACGCCAACATGATCGTGGTTTCCGGTGTGGCCGCCGCTCTTTTCCTGGGCGGCTGGCAGGGACCGTTTTTGCCGGGCATCATGTGGTTTCTGGTCAAGGTCTACGCCATTTTGCTCCTTATGATCTGGATGCGCTGGACGTTTCCCCGCGTGCGTTTCGACCAGCTCTTAAACCTCAGCTGGAAGTGGCTCACCCCCCTGGCCCTGATTGATCTGGTGCTGGTGGTGATCGTGGCCGGATTTGGAGGCTGACATGACCGTATCTGCGCTGTTTCAGGAGGCCTACACCGGACTGAAAAGCCTGGTGATCGGCCTTGGCATTACGGGAAAAGCCTTTTGCCAGCCCGGCGTCACGGTGATCTATCCCAAGGAAGAAGTGGACAATCTGTCCACCTTCCGGGGCCATGTGGAGCTTATTGGCAAGGATGAAGACCCGGCTGTGCCGCGCTGCGTGGCCTGCGGGGCCTGTGTGAAGGCCTGCCCGTCCAATTGCCTCACCATCCTGTGTCCGGTTCCGGCCAAGGAAGGGGAGGAGGCCGGTCCCGTGGTCATGGGACCGGCGCCGCAGAAAGGCAGCAAGACGCCCGGGGCCGTTATCGTGGACTTCTCGTTGTGCAGCCTGTGCGGCCAATGCGCCAAGGCCTGCCCGGTGGATTCCCTGCAGTTCTCCGACAACCCGTACATGGTGCGTCTGGATCGTCGGGAGTTTCAGATCGACCTGCTGGCCAGACTGCGCCGGCAGGCCGAACAAGACTAACCTTGCTTGCTCCTTCGAGGCCGCAATCCACCCTGCCGCGTTGCGACGTCGAAGGAGACGCCCGGCACCCTCCCGGGCTCCTCAAGGTCCCCTGGCCGTCTGGTCCGGGGGCCTTGTTTTTTTGTCTGGTTTTGCCAATGGGGTTGGAGCCGGCCGGAATACTGCGGTGCGTGGCGCGCGATCTGCGTCCAGATCCCGGCCAATGATGACGAGTAGGACCCGGCTGCAATTCTGCGGTGCGTTGCCCGTGTTATTTGGCGGTATGCTCGAAAACGCCGTCCCAGCTCTCCGGTGGCGGGGTATCCCGCAGGTGGGCGGCCCGTTCGGCGAAGATGGCATAGAATCGACGGTCATGGTCAGCCGCCAGCTTGGCATAGGCCGTAGCGGCGTCGGCAAACTTGCGGCTGGTGTAGAGCTTTCTGGCCGCCTCGGCAGCGTCGAGCTCCCCAGCCCGCTGCCGGCGTTCCTCGTGGCTTATAACCGAGTAGAGCATCACTGGCACGGTCTTGCCTTTGACCCGCACCAGATCGATTTCAATAAAGGCGGCTTCGGAAATCGCCTCATGGCGCAGGCTGTCCGTGGCCAGCACCCGCACGCCGTAAAATTTGGTCAGACCCTCCAGGCGCGAGGCCAGATTCACGGCGTCGCCGATGACGGTATAGTCAAAAAGATCTTCGGAGCCAAAGTTGCCGACCCGCACCCGGCCCCGGTGCAACCCGATGCCGCAGGCGATGGCGAAGCCGAAGTCGCGGCGAAACGCTTCGTTTAAGGCGGCAAGGCGCACGGTCATTTCCAAAGCGGCCCGAACCGCCTGGGCCGGATGGTTCGGCACGGGCACAGGGGCGTTCCAGAAGGCCATGATAGCGTCGCCGATAAACTTGTCCATGGTGCCGAGGTGGGAGACGATGATGCGGGTCATGGGGGTGAAGTAGCGGTGGAGCAGTTCCGAGACCTGGCTGGGGGACAGGCGCTCGGAGATGGAGGTGAACCCGCGCACATCGGAAAAAAGGATGGTGATGTCGCGTTCTTCTCCGGAAAGAGTCAGGTCCTGGGGGCGGGCCACAATGCGCGCCACCACGGCCGGGGCCACATAGCGGGCAAAGGCTCCGTGGAGAAAGCGTTTTTGCCGCTCCTCACGCCAGAATTTGAGAAAGGTCAGGATGGCAAAATTGAGCGCCAAGACCAGGAGCGGGAACAGCGGCGAGACATACAGCCGGGCATGAGCCAGCAGGCTGGCCGCGCCAAGCCAGCTCCCGGCAGCCAGGGCGGCAAAGGGCAACAGCAGCACCGCGGCCGGGGCAAAGCCGAGGAGTGCGGCCGAGAGCAGGCCCATGGCAATGAGCGCTGTCAGTTCCACGGCCACGGCCCAATCGGGTTGGGACAGGAAATCATTGGCCGCGATCATGTCGGCGACGGTGGCGTGGATTTCGACCCCGGGCATGGACCGGTCCAGGGGCGAGGCCCGCAGGTCGCGCAGGGCTGCGGCCGATGCGCCGACAAAGACGATGCGTCCGCGCAAGGCTTCCGGATCGACCCGGCCGCCCAGCACGTCAGCGGCGCTGATGTGGGGAAAGGTTCCGCCCGGCCCCCGGTAGTTGATGAGCAACCGGCCCCCGGCATCCAGGGGAATGACCCGTCGGCCCAGGGTCTCGCTGGCCAGGGTCAGGGATTCGATGCCGCCGGCCGTCAGGCGGATCACGGCATTTTTGACCCCAAACGCCTCCATGACCGTAGCCAGGGCCAGACTGCTGGTCAGGCGGCCCTGGTGTTCCAGAACCAGAGGCGTTTTGCGTACGATGTTGTCGCGGTCCGGCAGGGTGTTGATAAAGCCTGCCGCCGGGGCCGCCCTGGCCAGGGCCGGCAAGGGACACACAATGCGGCTGGACTCGGGAAGACAGGCATCGAGCGGTTTGGCGTCGGGCGTCTTGGCCATGGACAGCCGGGCCGGCGGCAGGGGGCAGGCTTTCTCTACGGTCGGACTGAATCCGTCGTCGGCTTTGGCGAAATCTTGATAGTACCCCAGGGCAAAAGGGCCGGCCCGCAACATGTCGGCCAGGACCTTGTCATAGTCGCGCAGGGCGTCGGGCAGGCCCGAAACCGTCACCTCCAGTTTGAGGTCGCGCAGGAGCTGGCCGGTGATGGCGCTTGGCGAGGCCCGGTCCGGCTCGGCAAAGACGATGTCGAGGCCGACGGCCGCCACGCCGGCATTGCGCAGGCGGCCAAGGAGCAGGGCCACCCGGTAGCGCGGCCAGGGCCATTGCCCATGCTCGGCCAGACTGGCTTCGTCGATGTCCACCACCAGGGGGAGGCCGCTGCGGAGAAGCGGCCGCTGCCGGGTGAGCATCAGGTCATAAAGCTTGGCCTCCTGGAATTCCAGCCAGGCCGGCCGGGCCAGATACAGCCCGGTCATGGCCGCCGTCACGAGCAAGCCGGCCAAAAACAGCTCCGCACGAGAACCCAGTGAGCGCCAACCCCCGCAGGCCAGGGTCAACAGCCCTCGCAAGGCCATCCGTAGCGACACGTCGGGCGTCCTGCCGCAACCGCCTTACTGCCCCGCCTTGCCCGGCTCCTGGCCCAGAGGGATGTCCAGGGACATGGCCTTGCTCTTCGAGCCGCTGTTGCGCACCATGCTGCCGGCCGGCTGGTCGGCCAGATCGTCAACCGGCGAGCCCCGTCCGATAACCTCGATGATGTTGGGGCCTTTGTAGACGAGCAGATTGCCCAGGATGTCCCGAACCTTGCGGGCGTCGATTTCAAGTTTGACAAAGGCGTTGCCGCTTGTGTCCCAGCCCCAGCCGCGGTTGGGGCTATTCAGTTCGCTATTGGGGATATAAGCCCCGAAAATGGCGGAACAGACCTTGGACCGGTTGATGTCCTTGGTCAGCACGAAGTTTTCCACCTTGCTCGAACTGAAGATTTTTTCACCGATCATCACCTGGGCCAATTCGTCGTAGGCGTTGACCTGGGCGGCCCGCAGGGCCATCAGGGCCGGCCGGGCGGCCTCGGAAGTGGTGCCAAAGCCGAAACCTTCCACGCGCACGCCCTTGAACCGGTGTTTTTCACCAAGGACATTGACGATATCGCCCAGTTCCAGATGCCCGAAGGCCAGGGCGACGTCTTTGTCCTTGTCGTAAATCATCTTGTCCACCATCACGCCCTTGAGCACGGCAGCGGCCACGGTTTCCTCACGCAGATTGGGGTCTTCGGTAAGACCGAAGCGTCCCTCGCTCTTGACCTTGAAGCCGATGACCGACTCCATGATGTTGCGTTTGAGGTCTTGGGTGGCCATTTTTTCAGACATCAGCTGCCGGTTGCCGGCGGCCAGGGCCGTGGTGGCCAGCAGCAGGACCAGGAGAGGGGCGAGGACTGTGATCTTGCGCATAACAGGCTCCTTGCGGGCGGCGTCTTTGGCGGTGGTCAAAAGAGGGTACCGTCGCGTTTGGGAAAAGAATCGGGACAGGTGTCCGCGAAGCAGCCACAGCCGGGTGCCTTTCCCACTTTCCTGATCCGGGAGGCGGCGCGGTCCCGGCATCGGTTGCGGTCGCCTGGCGGGGTGGCCTGCGTCCTGAGACTGAGGACGCAAAAGCTCCACCGGGGTGTGGGCTGCGATTGGGTACGAGGGCATGGTCATTCGTCTCACCATCCGAAAAATTGCAGCAGGCGTTGCAGGATCGAGGGTTCTTCGGCGGGCTCGGCCGGGGCCTGCTGATGCGGGCTGACCAGGGGGTCAGCGGCCGGTCCGCCTGGGGGCGGAGGGACAATTGGCTTGCCGTCCTTAATTGTCAGCGTGCCGGTGATCTCGGTGCCAACCGGGATATCAAGGTTTCCCAGGTGCACGGACATGGCCGGGTCGCGGGGACCAAACGCCGTGTCCATGGCCTGTTTGGCCGCATCGCCTTCCACCCGGACGGCCGGTCCGGGGCTGGTTCCGGTCGGGGCCACGGAGAGGCTGTCCACGGACAGGACAAGTCCGCCCGGGGCGGCCGCATCGGGTTTGACCCGGGCGGTATAGCGTACGGACCCGTTTTGGGGGATTGGCTGTTTGTCGAAGAGATGTTGGGCGATCTTGCGCGATAACTCCTGCTGCCGGGCTTGCCAGGCCTTGGTCAGGGCGGCGTTGCCGGCCAGACAAGGGGAAACGCCAAGAAGCAGGAGGGCGAGCCAGAGGCCGATCCGCAACCGCATGGGAGACTCCTTGCCGCGCGCTGTGGGCGTTTGGGGATCACCGCGCCCGACCCTGGGGGCGGGCGCGGCTGGGTATGGCGTCAGTCGGCCGGTTAAAAGTCGGACGGATCAATGGCCCGGCCGCCGCCGGTGAAGCTTTTTTCCACCTTGGGCGTTTCGGCTCTGGGCGCCTTGGGCCGGCAGCGCCCCTGGGCGTCGGCCAGGGCCTGACGGGCCGGCAGGAAGCCGGGGTCCAGGGCCAGGGCCCGCTGGAAGTTTGCCTTGGCGCTTTGGCAGTCGCCATCAAGGAGGGCCAGATTGCCGAGGTAGAGAAAGACCTGCGGATTGGCGGAACCCATGGCGCTGGCCTGAGCCAGTTCGCGTCGAGCCTGGGGATAGTTCCCGGTCTCGTAGCTTAAAAGGCCCAGGGCTTCATGCAGACGCATATGCCCGGGGGCCACGGACAGACCGCTGCGATAGGTGTCCTCGGCTTGGCGGGTCATGCCCATCCGGGCATAGCACTGGCCGAGGTACCAGTAGGCGTCGGCCAGCCCCGGCGCGAGGCGGATGGCCGAGTCGAACTGGGTCGCGGCTTGGTTGAAATCTCCCATGCCGAAGGCGCGGATGCCCGCGTCATAATAGTCCTGGGCCGACGCCTGGGGGGCGGCGGTGACGACCACGGTCTGCGGCTGGCAGGCAGCCAGTCCCATGACAAGCAGACAGGCGGCGATGCTGGTGATCAAGGCTCTGGCCATGTGGCTCTCCTTGGTTTGGGCTTGCGCCTATTTCATCTTGTCCATGTCCGCCACGGCCTTTTGCACCAGGCGCTGGGACATGGTGTCGAGGGTGACGATTTTGGTCTCGGATTGCGACACGCCAAACGCGCCGCCGCCTTGGGAATTGATTTCCATCTTGTCTTCAATGTAACCGGTGGCCACCTGTTCGCCGGTGTTGGCGTCGAGGATCTTGTAGCGCAGGCCGACGATCCAGATGGCAGCGGCTTCATTGGAATGGACCGAGCTTACGGAGGCGTCGGCCACGTAACCGCCGGCCCCGCCGATGGCTGATCCGGCAATGGCGCCAAGCCAGCGGCCGTCGAAACTCTTTTTGACTTCAGAGACGGGTTCGGCCTTGAGGATGTCGAAACGCACCAGCCAGTTGGTGGCCTTGAACTTGCCTTTTTTAAATTTTTTGAGTTGCTTGACGTCGCCAAGGTTGGCTGCGATTTCGATTTCCTTGAGCATGGGACCAAGGTCGGAGCGCTCAAGCACGGTGTAATGGGCCTTGCCCAGTTCCAGTTCGGCGTAGTCGGCGATATTGTTGCTGCTGACTTTCTGGGTGAAGGTGGCGTTGGCGCTCTTGATCTCGCCGGGGATGACCACGAGCATCGGTCCGGCCTTGTCGCTGTAGGTAATGGGCTGGTACATGGCCTGATCGGCCGCTGCGTTGGCCTGTTTCGAGGCTGTGGTGGACACGCAGCCCTGAACCAGGGAAGTGGTCGCCAACAGGGCCAGGACGCCGAGTACATGAAACCGCATTGTTCTCCTCCGTTTCGGTTAGGTGTTGGGGAACGCCAGTTACAAACGCCTGGAGCAGGGGCACTGGTTCAGAAATTTTTGACCGAGTCGAGGGTGGTGGCCGGCGGCTGGTCGCCGCTTAACGTCCTGGCTGCATCCGGCACGACCTCGGCCACCTTTTTAAGCGTCTCTTCGGACTTGACCAGTTCCCGCAACCGCTCCGGCGAAGACTGGACCAGCCCGGCCGGAACCGTATGGCCGAGACGCTCCATCAGGGCCGGGGCGTCGAGATTGGAGGCAAAGGCCAGTTTCACCACATCGCCATGGGCCGAGTCCAGGGTGAAGGCTCCCTGCCCCATTTTCTGGTTGAGGGGGACGAGGATGGCTTTTTGGAGAAACTCGCCGAAATTGCCCCGCGTCCCGACAAACTCCACTTCGAAAAGCGAGGTGGCGGATTTGTCGAATTCCCGGAAGTCCACATTGAGCACCGGGCGCAGGCCGATGAATTCTTTTTTGATCAGCTGTCCGGCATCATAGCTCGGCAGGCCGGTAATCTGGATCTGGTAAATCTTGGCCGGCGTCTGGAGATGCTCGGCGAAAAATTCCTTGGAAAACTCCGCCCCGATCATGCGGCCCACTTCTTCAAGGGCCTGGTCCTCGTCGGCCCAGCTCTTCTTCTGGGGCACCTTGCTGTTGTAGTAGATTTCCTCGCCGGTATGGTTGTCCACGCATTTGATGGTCAGCGAGGTCAGCACGTACTTGGTCAGGGTGAGCCCCGAAGCCGGCAGTTTGGCGCTGACGGACTTGAATTTGGCCTCGCCGCTGATGGCGAAATCAGCCGCACGGGCTCCCTGGCCGGTTGCGGGTCGGCCATCGTCGGACCAGATCCGGTAGCCGAAGCTCTTGATGCGTTCCTTGATGATGTTCTCGGCCACAGGGGAGCGCTCGGTCACCACGTCGGTCCCCCGGGCCGCGTCACGGACGTTGACCTCGGCTGAGATGCGCGGATTGCCGTAGTCTTTGAGGGCGGCCATGCGCTCGTCCCGGGACATTTCCTTGAGCGCGTCTTCGAGACCCCCGACGTAGACCTCGGCTTTCATAAGCAGATGGGCAAAACCGTCGTCCGCCACCCAGGGGTCGGATTCCTTCAGCACTTTTTTGATGATGCCCTGGGACCGGGAAAACACCCGGTCCTTGATGACGGCGTAGTTCTCGACCAGGGTCGAGGATTCGACGTAGGCCCCCACGGCTTTTTCCAGGATCTGGTTCTTGGCGTCGGCCCGCAGCGCGTCCAAAAGCAGGCCCTTGTCGCGGGCATAGGCTTCGCCGGTCGGATCGGCCAGACCCTCGGCCGTGACCACGATGGTTTTTTCCGGACCGGGCACGGCCTTGGCCGGGGCAGTGTCGGCTTTGGGCTGGGCCGCGACCGACGGCAGGGCAGCGCACAGCAGGACGAGCAGGGCAACGGCGGAGGTCAGGCGAAAGCGTTTCATGGGGCGTCCGGTGGTTTGGGGTTAGCGACCGGCCTGGGTGCAAAAATCGCGGTAGAGTTGCGCCACGGCCACTGCGCCCTCGTCCTCGACCACGGCCAGGGCCGCCCCCACGACATCCTGGCCGGCCCAGGATTCCGCAGACAGGCGCTGGCTGGAGAGCACCCGTCCCCGGGCGTCGGTGAGGGTCATCATGATGGTGACGGCAACCTCATTGGCGTTGACCATGAGGTTTTTTCCGGCCCGGCCACTGATGACGCCCCGAATGAAGAAATCTGCGCCGACACGGCCGGAGGCAGCCAGGGCGGCGTCGGGATCGTTGTTGAGGATGGCCAGCCGTTCGGCGGCTGCAATCTTGGCCGTGATCTGGGCCTGAGTGATGGTGTTGAGGCCAAGCTGCTGCAACTGGTTGTTGATGGCTTCAAACAAAACGCCAGATCCGCCAAGTGAAAGTTTGCCGCCGGTACGTTCGGCCAGGAGCAGGGCGATGCGTTTGCCTTTCAGGCTGTCCCGACACGGAGCGGAAAGGGCCGCGCCAATGGTTGCAGCCTTGGCGGAAGAGGCCCGGGACTCCTTGGCTGATTCCTCAGAGAAGGAAAAGGCCAGGCTGTGGGCAGGAATTGCAATCAGGAATAGCATGAGGAGAATGGCGGACAGTCGGTGCATGATCGCTTCCTGCCGTATTCCGGCTGCGTTAAAGTTCTGCGTACGGTCAATTTCGTCATTGATCCGAAATTGCCAGTAGATCTCCCACATAGCACAACATGTGGCGAAAAGGCCAGCGGCTTGGGCTGTTGAATCTGAAATCAGTCATCGAAAATGCGCCGACAAGGCGCGTCCTGTCCAAAAGAAGCAGGGGCGTCGCCGACCGCCGAGCGGCGTTCCCCGTCCTTGAACCGGTATGGGGCGAAGGAAGGGCGCTCTATCGGCGGCATGGCAACTCGCTTACGCTGTTGCATCCCGTGCGTAGCGGCTTAGCTTCCGCCTCCGAAATAGTTGCTTTTCCCCGGCCTGGGGTCAAAGGGGGCCGGCGTCATGGGAATCGTGGCAAATTCCTCGCGTTCCTTCTCCGTCAGCGCCCGCACCGAACCTGGCAGTTTGGGCCGCAAAAAAACGGCCTGATCCGGTTTGGCCAGCACCGATTTGAGTCCGCGTTGATCGACCACCACCTGGCTGCCGTGGGATGCGCGCAGGGCATGCAGTTCTTCCTTGACCGTCTCGGTCGGGATGCCTTTGATTGTCTTGGTTTCCGTCACAATCTTGTGGTCCACGGTGGTGCCCCGGATACCGATGACGGCCAACGGCGACTCCAGGCGCAACCGGGCCGGATCGTTTTGAACCACCTTGCCCGAGACATAGCGGAAAAGGCCCTTGGCCATGCGCAGCGCCTGTTTGGAGGAGTCCATGTCGTGGGGATCGTAGGCGAAATCGGCCATGAGCACCCGGCTGTCCGGGCCGATGTCCAGGGATGAGCCGTCGGTAAAGACCACCTTGCCCTTGTCCTCGGGGCCGGTGGACAGATCGTCCTCGACAAAGACGGGTCCGCCGGTGGCGAGGGTTCGTTCCGGGTCCTGGCCGTGTTTGGCCCGGACCTGGCCCTTGGCCTCGGTCAGCTCACCGGCCTTGTGCAACGTGTCTTCGGTTGTGGCCGGGGGGGGCGCAGTGTCCGGCGTTGGCTCGTCTGCCGCAAGCGCAGCGCAAACCAGGAGCAAGGAAAGCGACAATACAGCCAGGGCCGCCCGCAGTACGCTGTTTCGCATCATGCCCGTATCCTTTGGGGAGCATTAGCCAGAGTTGTCTTTCTACCGCTATTGTCGGGCCGCAGCCTCGGGCAACATCCCGGGCTGCGGCGCTCGGGGATGCTACAATATTTTTTTATCGTCAGCATCGATCCAGGTGGTAATTCTCCATTGCCCGTCCTCTTTGACCAAATCCAGGACTGCGTCCTTGGCGTAGGTCTGAGACTTGCCTTTGGCCGTTATCGCATATGAACCGCTGACTTTGACCTTGCAGGTATCGCCCTTGTACTCGACAAGCTCACAGTTGATGGCAGCGATATCAATTGTATAAGTATCGCGCCATTTGGGCGAGCTCTGGGCCAACGAGAACATTTTGTCATATTTATTGTGGAATTTCTCGTGATTGTCTTTGACCAGGGTGGCCAGGACGGCTTCCTGGTTGAGATTGGCGTAGCCGTCGAAATTGCACCGGACCGAGGTGAGAGCCGCTTCCTTGTCCTTTTCCCGGGTGTTCTCTTCAACCTTCTTTTTATAGTCGGCCAGGACGGCTTTTTCTTTTTTCGGGCTGATGCCGGGCTCGGTCTTTTTGTGTTTCTTGCCGCCGGACGCTTCCGTATCACTGCCAGCCTTGGCCTGGCCTTTATACTGTTTGTCGATTTCCGCCACGGCTTTTTGAATCAGCCGCTGGGCCATCGTGTCGAGGGTGATGGAGGTGCTTTGCTGGTTTGTGGCCCCGAGGAAGGAATTCATGGACGTGGTGGCTTCCATCTTGTCTTCGATATAGCCGGTCGCCACCTGTTCGCCTGTGGCGGCATTGACGATCTTGTACTGCAACCCGACCAGCCAGATGGCCGAGGTGTCGGCGGTTTTGGCCGAGGCGACCGTCTGGCCGATGACTTTTCCGGCGGTGCTGCGCTCGCCCTTGTTGGCAATGGTGGCGATGAGGTCGATGACGGCCCCGGCGGTTTCGCCGTCAAAGCCTTTGGTCACATAGACAGTGGGTTCGGCTTTGAGAATGTTGAAGGTCACAAACCAGTTGGTGCTCTTAAACCGGCCCTTGCGGAAGACTTTGAGAGCTTCGGCGTCGCCGAGGTTGGCGGCCAGGGCGATTTCCTGGAAGAGCGGTTGGACATCCGCCCGGTCAAGGACGGTGAAACTGTCCTTGGACAGCTCTATCTCTGCGAAATCTCGAAGATTGTTCGAGGTGACTTTCTGGATGAACGCGTAGTTGGCGCTTTTGATCTGGCCGGGCAACACCACCACTTCCGGGCCTGGGACCGAGGCATTCTCATAGGCAACAGGCTGATACAGGGCTTGGTCGGCCAGTTCGGAGGCTTTTTTGCCAGCGCCGACGCAACCGGACAGGGCGAGAACCGCCACAAGCAAACCCAGGCTGAAAACCTTCTGCATTGGACTTCCCCTTTGTTGCCGTTGGTGCGTGTATGGCAGGCAGCCGCGGATAGAATCCGTCACGAGCCTACGTATCTTAAGCCTTGCTGTAACAGCATCGCCTCGGGCCAGACAGGGCATGCTCCCAGGCAGAAACCAGCCCGCCCTGGTGGTCGATAGGCCTTCCGGATTCGGGTTGCCCGTTGACCAGATGGCGTCTGGCTGCGTGTTGTTTGGCGCACGCTGCTGACGTCAGGCTTAGAGACATTGTACCGCCATTGGGGCACGGCACAAAACCCTCACAGCGATCTGGTTCTGATGGTCAATTTGCAGGAAAAAAGAAACGTGTAACGACAACACGCCTGCAATGTACTATGAAACAATGGTCAAATCATTTTGTCGCCGAAATATTAAGCGACCGTCCCAACATAAAATGGTCAAAGTATACGGATATTATCACTGCACTGGTGCGGTTAATATTTACAAATCAAAACTACGTAGTTTTAGTATTTGTTGTCAAGAGGAAAGCAACGGTTTGTCGCATTGTCCGATCAGGCCGGAAAATGATTGCAGTCATCCGGGCGAGCTGTGACGGCGTTTCCTTGGTGCGTCTGTGCTGCGGCCTGGCGCGATCCTGCGCTATTTGCGGATGATCCATTGTTCGGTCGCCAGTGGCAGAGGACGCGATAGCATCGGTTCCGCCCGCAGCCTTGCTGCGGATCTGATCAGTTTGCGTTGGGGATAACGCGTGCGGTTGGGAGCGGTTGTTCCCGGGGCTTGGCGGTTGCGTGGCGGCGAGTGCGGTCCTGGCGGCCTCCATGAATCAGGTGACCGGACCGGGGTGCCGCAGCCCCTGTCCCGTTTCTGGGGACTGTTGGGGCTTGCTCTGGCCACGGCCAGATTGGCCGTCAGATGCCGCGCATGCACGGCCAAGCTCCTTTTGGGGAGCTTCGCGGTGCGCCTTATGCGGCACGGGTCGGGATTTGGGGGACGAGTGGGCCCAGTGGCCGCGGCAGTGTCTCTTTCAGAAAAGCCACTGCTTTTTCATGCTTCTAAGGCGGCTTCAGGCTTCTTTCGGATGGTGCAATACGCCCAGGGAAGGTTCGTGACTGGGAGCGCCGGCGAGTTTTCGGGTCAGCCATCCAGAGCATCCTGCGCTCAGGAGTCCCCAGCACGAGATCCACGAAAGACAAAAGACCCAAAACAGGGCGTAGCTTACGGCCAGGAAGGGGCTTCTCAAGCCGGCTCGTCGAAGATGATTGTACACCAGCGCCGGCAGTATCGCGGAGAGGGCGCAGCTTGCGGCCAGCAGCATGAGTGTCGTTGTTGGATGCAGCAACAACGTGATGAGCAATCCCGCTTTCATGGCTTCCGTCAACGGGAGGAAAAGGAGTTCCATGGTTCCGGCAAGGCGCAGCCAATGCATGCCGCTGTCATGTTTGCGAAACCGCCGACCGATGAATTGCGCCATGACGAGGCATTCCCGTACATTGCTTCGAGCCCACCGCAACATCATGCGGCAAAGCCCTTGGTAGGCCACAGGGACTTCTGTCAGGACGACCGCCTCATTCTGATACACGACACGATAGCCTTGGCGCAGCACAATATTGGACAGGGCTCTGTCTTCGCCGATATTGGCGGCGCGTCCCAGGAAGGTTTGCTCCGCCCAGGCCGGCAGACTCGGGGCGACAGCCGAGATTCGATAGGCTGAAAGGGCGCCTGGAGTGCACAAGACGCCTCCGTAGACGCTTTGGCCCCGGCGTTGGAAGTCAAATGACATGGTAAAGGACAGGTCGAGCATTTTGGGGATGAGGCCATGGCCGACGTTGAGCACGCGGACATTGCCGGCCACCGCCCCGACCTTTGGATCGGTTGCAATCGGACTCACGAGATGGCGCAAGGTGTCCGGCAGGATTTCCGAATCCGAGTCGAGCGTGACGAAGACGCTTCCCCTGGCCTGGGCAAAGCCGGCCAACAGGGCATGGCGTTTGCCTGTGTTCGAGGGCTGGCGGATGAGTTGGATTCTTGTCGGGAACTCGGTTGCCGCCAAGCGCATCCAGGTCCATGTGTCGTCTTGGGACCCGTCGTCAATACACAGCACGTGCATCTTTGCGGGCGGATAGTTGCTGGCCATCACGGAGCGCAGCGTCAGCAGGACTTGCCGGCCTTCGTTGTAGGCCGGGATGATTATGGTCACCATGGGCAGCGTGGCGTTGTCAACCGGGGGAACTGCACGATACTTCCAGGCCATGACCAGACGCCAACTGAGCAGGAGGGCGGTCAGAGGGGCAAGCCCGAGACTCATGTTTTCATAGAGTATCAGGATATCGTCTTCGATGATGCCCATTACGTATTCTTGTTCGCTCAAAATGGAGAAGACGGCGGCTCCGCCGATGAGGAACGTGAAGGCCAGGACTGTAATATAGGATAAGTCGACTTGGGTAAGTTGACGATTTGATTTCTCTTTCACGTACATTACCACTCTATTGCCAAATTGAAATGTTTGCCGGTTCGATAGGCAAGCCCGATCTAGAGTGAAGAAAGACGAAAAGCCAGTTACAGTTCTGATGGGAGGCCGCTTCGCCAGTTGCGAAAACCCGGGGAAATCGGAGCATCCCCGCACATGCGGGGAACACGCCGAAAAGGGCGGCAATGCACGGCCTGCGATGGGGCTGGCTATGCCAAATGAAAAGGCCTTCTGGGAGCCGCCCAAAAAGCCTTTTTGCAAAATGTTCATTCAGAGGATGGTGATTTTTTAGAAGGCGGGAGTCGTGGCAAAGAGGGGAGTGGTTGCAGATTGTATTAATTCATAGCAAATACGACAGGTTATGTTTTCTTGTGAGGCCGCTCATACCGGGTGGGCTTTCGAAGATCGTACAGAATCTTTTACCCATCCGGGCAAGGGCGCGAGAGCGGGGCGGAAGTTTGTGCCTGGCCCCCACGACAAGAGCACCGTTGCCACATGCGCGCATTGGTGACTACAAAACAGAGGGATGCCAGCAAGGCTGCGACAGAGCCATTCCCCCTCTCGTCCTGGCGAATACTTTGCGCCTGGAGCGTCCTTCCCCCTCTGTCTGGCAGGCATCCCATGCATCACCGCCTACAGACTGTCGACCACGCCGCCGTCCACCCGCAAGGCTGCTCCCGTTGTGGCCGAGGCCTGTCTGGAGCAGGCGTAGACGACCATATTGGCCACCTCCTCGACGGTCGCGGCCCGGCGCAGGATTGAGGAGGGACGGTTGGCCATGATGAAAGCCGCCGCCGCTTCTTCAAGGCTTTGCCCTTTGGCGGCGGCCTCCTCGCTCAGCATGGCGGCCACCCCTTCCGACAGGGTCGGACCGGGCAGCACCGAATTGACCGTGACGCCCGTGCCGGCCATCCGCTTGGCCAGGCCACGCGCAATGGAGAGCACCGCCGTTTTGGTGAAGCCGTAATGAATCATGTCCGCCGGGATGTTCAGCCCCGATTCCGACGAGAGGAACACCACCCGCCCCCATCCCTTTTTTGCCATCCCGGGCAGATAGGCCCGGGAGAGGCGTACGCCGGACATGACGTTGACTTCAAAAAAACGAGTCCATTCCGCATCGGGGATCTCAAAGAAATCCTGCAGACCGTAAATGCCCAGGTTGTTAACGAGGATATCGCAGTCAGGATGGGCGGCGACCAGGGCCTGGCATCCCTTGGCCTCGCCCAGGTCGCCGGGAAATCCGAGCAATCGGTCCTGCGGAAGAGCGCTGGCGAGTTTGTCCAGGGCGCGCTCGACCGCACGTTGCGAACGGCCGTTGACAACGACCCTGGCGCCGCTGGCGGCGAGCCCCTGGGCGATGGCAAATCCGATGCCCGCTGTCGAGCCGGTGACAATGGCCAATTTTCCAGTCAGATCGATGTGCATGATTTGTTCTCCTTTCAAGCAGAGCCGGTCCACCATGGACCAACGGCAGCGGCTGAAGGGGGGGGCACAGGCCCAAACCGCTCCGATTGCCGTCTGCGTTTTCATTCTACCACATGTTTGGCAGAAATACAGAAGGCATTGGCAGCAACAGGAGAGAGCGTCGCGGACGGGCGGGGGTGACTCAAGGAGGCGGGCCGGGCTGGACACGGCAGGATGAAGAGAATGTGCCCTGGCCGTGGATGTCCTCACACGCCGGCAATCTTCACGCCATATTAACCGAGAGCGGGGGGGGCAGGGGCGGGTGACAACGACAGCAGAGCCCAGATTTTCAGACCACCTCAAAAGGTGAGGATTACTCAGGCAGCAAGGCAACATGGAACTCTTGCGGCAGAAGAGGTCACAGCCCTGTCGTCACAGGCAACGTTGCAAGCAATTTTCGCGCTGGCTGTAAATTTTCATCGATTTCCAAAGCTTTTTCGAGCATTTCTCTGGCTTGATCCGGTTTTTTTGCCGAAGCATATATCTGCCCGAGTTTATAAAATATAGCAGCATTATACTCGTTTTTTACAATGTCGTTAGCGATCAAGCTTGCTTCGCCATTTCTTCCTCGCCGCAACAAATCGGTTACATAGGATAGGAGTCGAGAGGTGCACTCCGATACTTTTTCGTATTGCGTAACCACGCAATAGACATTTGCATTTTTTTCTTTTTCTTGCTCACTCAGGGCATTGAAATGACGATTTGATTCATCATGTCGTTGCCGAAATGCATTTACCAGCTCTGGAGTTCTGAGGACGCCATTGCCCTCGAAGTGGAGGTATTCTACCGCAGAACGATGGTATCTTTTTGTTGAATCAATGATCGGAAGCAGGTTTTCTGACAAGAGTAAATGGCGTAAGCGAGATCGGCTGAAACAATCAACATGGCCGTATGAAAGCATCATGGCTGAAGACACAAGATCAGCAGGCATGTCCAATGGGACTTCGATGTATTGATAGCGCGCCACTCTGCGCATTTCTCGCAACAATATACGAGGGTATTCAATGTGTTCTAGGACATGCGCCAGGATGACCAAATCAAATGTATTATCCTCAAAAGGGATAGTATATCCATCGAATATATCGCATGAGGCCAGGGAGTTAATCCCCAGACTACGGATAATTTCCACTCCTGATGACGAAATCTCCAATGCATGGAGCTCGTTGGCAAAGGCTTTCCGGTCAAGGCATTTGAGAATAGAACCTTCACCAGCTCCGACTTCTAAGACGCGGTTAATTCTTGCCTGGGGTATCTTGGAGCAGAGCTCGATGATATTGTCGGATTTCCCCTCGGCACAAAGCATACGCCATTCACTCGGTGCTCCATATTCGGTCTCCTGGATTGCAATCTCAAGTTGTATGGTCGTCACGGCGTACCTTGTCCTTGTCGAGAGTGGCGTTTCCCGTGGCGGGCCGATCATCGCCACTTGGTCTTGTCGAACACTCCGCCCTTGGACAACTCGCCGGTCTTGTGGCTGTCAAAGCGGAAGTCGCTGTGGACACTGCCGGGCGATGCTTGACCCTCAAGACGAAATCGCCACCAGGGCGAAGACGCCTACGGCAAGAGTAATAGCTATGATCCATTCCATTGGGTGGCCAGCTCAGTAATCTTGCTCCTACGGGGAAGTCCGTAGGACGATCGTGTCGCGCCCAGCGCGTTTGGCCTCATACATTGCTTCGTCAGCGATGGCGAGCATAGGGTCGATGCTGTTTTTGACCGTAACAAATGCTGCCGCGCCGATACTGACGGTGACGGGCCAGCGGTGTTCCCGCATGGCTGCCAGAATGCTGCTGCGCAGGTTCTCTAATCGGGAGATGGCGTCTTCAGCCTTGATGCCCGGCATAATGACAGCGAACTCGTCGCCGCCAAGGCGGGCTAACACATCTTCGGCTCGAAAATGGGCCTGCATAATTTTGCTGACGACTTGCAGCAAAGCGTCACCCGCAGAATGACCCAGGGAGTCGTTCACCTCTTTAAAATGATCCAAATCCATGAATGCGATAGAGACAGGCAATGACTGTCTACGGATGATTTCCAGAACTTTTAGGCTAATTTCGTAGAAATATCGGCGGTTGTATAACCCCGTTAGCTGGTCTTTTCGAGAAGCATCCCACTCGTCTTGCATAGTTTGTCGCAGTTTCCTCATGAGTACGATTACAAAGAATATAGTGAGTGCCCTCGTTGTTGTGTTAAAGACAATCGCCATAACTTTGGACTGTTCCCCGGCAAGTTTAATATCACTAAAGGCCCAATCCGCCAAACATATGATGGCAACAATGGCACAGGAAATATCTCCCAGCAGCCAGGAGGCTGCCAGCACGGGGAGCGAATAGAACACATTGAATTCGTAAGCGAAGCCTGTGATGTAATGCAGATAGGCGATGAGGTGGATCAGGGCAATGAGCCCGAAAGCCAGCAGCAGTCGCGTCGCCGGGCTTGGTTTCCAGAGGAACTTGTTCTTCATGGAGGCGCTTAGGTTCAAGTATCCGGTTAGCCGCCGTCAGGGCAAACGTGCCTTCGGCATAGCTGTGGTGAGGATCCCCACTCCATAACGAACTGATAGCAAGGACGGTGGGACTTGTCATCTTGCCATGCTGCCGAGGCCCGTAGCGCCTGCACACTGCGGTCATGCGGTCGGCATGGGGAAAGTGCCACAGGCGGGGTCGGAACGGGTAGCACAACCAGAACACCCAAACGGGGCAGCAGGGGCAAGATGGCGGGAAGCACGGGCAAAATACAGACAGAAAGGGCAAAAGTGTGCAGGTGTAGGCAGATGCGGGTGCCCCCGGTGGCAGGGCAGAACCTCGCGGGCAATGTCTTTTCAGCCGGGAGGGACTGGCGTATCGACACAGGAAACGAGGCCTCGGTCGCAAGCTATCTGGTATAAGTCGAGGAGCGGCGGGGCTCGGTTGCCAACCGCGGCAAGTCGGTTTGGGGGTCAGGTGCACGCAATGTCCAACCCATTTAAAGGCAGATTGATCTCTGTGGACTGTATGCGGGGGCTTGTCATTGCCTGGATGATCTTGGCAAATAATCCTGGAGACTACCTGCATGTCTACCAAGAACTGACGCATACGCCCTGGAACGGCTGGACCGCCACGGACTTCGTTTTCCCTTTGTTCCTCTTCATTGTCGGCGTATCCGTGGCCCTGTCCGTCAACCGCGAGAAGGTTCGGGCCGGCGGGGGCGCTCATTTCTGGTGCAAGGTTTTCAGAAGATCTGCGCTCCTTATTGCAATCGGTCTGTTGGAAAACGCTTATCCTTGCTTTGATCTGGCCAGTCTGCGCATCCCAGGCGTGTTGCAGCGCATTGCCGTGGTCTATGTCACAGTGGTCTGGTTGCAGGTCCGCTTGCAAAATAGGGGGATCGTCGCCGTGATCGTGGCTATCCTGATCGGCTACTGGGCGCTTATGGTTTTTGTGCCTATTCCAGGCGTCGGTTATCCAAGCATGGATTCCCACGCCAATCTGGAAGCTTGGCTGGATCAGGTCATGCTGCACAACCACATCTGGCAATACGACACACAATGGGATCCTGAAGGCATTCTTTCCACCTTCCCCGCCATGACGCTGGGGCTGATCGGTGTATTGGTCGGCCGGTGGCTGCGTTCGGGCAGACCAGGTATGGCGCGGGCGTTTGTCTTGGGGCTTGGCATGTTTTTGACCGGGCTGTTGTGGCACGAGTGGTATCCGATCAATAAATCTATTTGCACCAGTTCGTTCGTGTTGTTCGCGGGCGGGTTTGGCGTCATGATGCTTGTCGCCTGTCATTGGCTCATTGATGGACGCGGCAAGACGGCCTGGACCAAGCCGTTCGTGATCATGGGCGTCAATCCGTTGGCGATCTATGTCGTCTCCGAGTTTGTCTCGGCCACGCTGTATTGGATCAAAATTCCTGACGGGAGGCCCGGGGGCATAAATCTGCAAGCATATCTGTTCAAAACGCTTTTTTCGGGCTGGACGTATGGCTACCTGGCTTCCCTGTCCTGGTCCATACTCTTTCTGCTAGCGATGTTCCTCGGGGCGTGGGCGCTATACGCACACCGCATCGTCGTCAAACTCTAAAATCTCTTCGGAAAAATAGCGGCAAGTTCAGGAGCTTGCGGTATGCCGGGATTGTTGCCCTGGCGTTCCTGACCGGACTGACCTTTGCCGAGCCGGGCGACCCTGACGGCTTCCTGGTAAAGTGGATGGGATGGGAGCGGGACCGGGACAAAGCCATGGGCTAATCACCTGTGACCGGTATATGAGCGGCCTGCTTCCCTGGCGGAGGTGGCCGCATGGGACTAGGCAGGCGGGGACAAGTGTGGACAAGAGGAGCAGAATGTTTGTGGGGAGTCAGGCAGAATAAGAAATGGCGTGGTGCTTAGATCGAATAGGCCGGACGTAGGCTAAACGTAGGCCTGACGTGGACTTTCGGACGCCCGAGGCTTGGCTCGGACGCCCGAAGGGCAAGATGGGAAAACTGGCAAAAAAAGGGTGGCCGTTTCAGGCAAAGTGAGAAGCTCACCCTGCCTACCGCACGTACTCTCGGCAACTCCAGACCACCCGACCAATGATCCTCACAGATTCCGAGAGCTGGCCGTTCATGTCAACTTCAACGGGGGCATAGCGTTCGTTACGGCTTCGCAAAATGAGCTTTCCGGGTACACGATCCAAATATTTTACAAAGACTTCGTGCTCAATACCTACTGCAAAAAGCCCACCTGATATTATTGCGCTCTGACTTTCATCGATGAGGACCGTGTCCCGGTCAATCAAGACGGGCTCCATGCTGTCGCCTGCCACATCCATCAAGACCATTTTTTTGGGTAGCCCTTTGCGTCTTAAAAAATCGGTCTTGAACGCATAATAGCCAATCACTTCCCCTTCAGTCTCCAGACTTCCGGTCCCTGCCGCCAACCGTGCCTGGACTTTGGGCACCAGTGTGTACCCCATGGCCGGTGCGGCTTCCGGATTCATGTAGGGCGGTTCATCCGCTGGAACAATGCTCGGCGTCGTTCTTGTCGCTTCGGCATTGCCCCGCTCCATGACACCTTCCCCGGTGACAAGCCAATCAATCGAAATATTTGTTTTTTTTCCTATTTGAAGAAACCAAGCCGGTGGAATTTTATTCGCCCGACCAGCTTTATAGATGGCGTCCTTACTGATCTCAAGGAAAGACGCCAAACTGTCTGGGCTGTTGCCCCGTATGGCTTGGACCATGCGCTGGATTGTCGCATCGAACTCTTTCCGACTTTCCGAGACAAAGTCGGAAGAAAAGTCGGAAGCAGGGTTATCTCTATTTTTATCTGTCATATTGGCCTGTTGCCCCACAATCGTCCCACCCCGATAAGAACGAAAGTCGGAAATGGCGATTCCCTTGTTGACGAATTTTCTTCCACTATGTAGAGCTTTAGTCGTGGGCGACGGTTAGCCCGCTACGAACGTAGCTATCAGGGGCGGCACACGAACTCAATGTCCGCCCATACGAAAATTTTGGATTGGAGTTGTCGAAAACAATGCCTACGGCCCGACGCCTCTCCCTTCTTGATCTGCCAAGCCTCAATCTTGATGCGGACATTGCAATGTCCATGGATCGGATTGTCGAGAGCGCTGGTCTGTCGCGGGGAGAGGCCGTGGACCAACTCAATGCCGCAGCTCGGCGGTATGGCGTACGGCTGGCTTCCGGCAGCGCCAAGGAACTTGGGCTTGCGACATTTGAAAAATGGCTGAACCCAAATGAGCCCGAATATGTGCCTTCCACGCGAGCGCTCAATCTCTTCTGCCATGTGTTTCAGTCACCGGAGCCTTTGGACTTGCTGGCCCGCTCACATGGTTTGGGCTGGCGGGTCATTGACGACGAAGACTTCAAGCTCTTGGAATTGGCCCGGATGGAACGTGAAATAAAGGCGCTTCGGGCGCGAAAAAGAAAGATCGAGGCGGAATTATGAAACGCGACGGAAACAAAATTCGGGCGTGGATGGTCGAGCGCCGCATATCAGTGTCAGATGTGGCCCGCAAAGCTGGCATTGCCCGTTCCATGGTGTCTGAAACTATCCATGCCCGTCGTAACAATCGGAAAGCTCTGCGTGCGCTCATTGAAATTGGTTGTCCCGTGAAGCTCCTGGCCCTGCCGGCAGATCTCCAGGACAAACACGCCGCTTAGGTTATTTTTACTTTCGAGGACGGCTGCACAATGCAAGACAGATATCCGGCTAAAGTCATCGCTCAAGCCTTGGACATTTCAGAGCGGGCAACCAGAATGCGCGCCGACAGAGATTCCTGGCTTTGTGAGGTTGAGGCTTGCCGTGGCGGCAAACGCCGCCTGTATCTGGCTGCGGCCCTGCCTGAAGACGTGCGGGCTGCCCTCATCGCCTATGAAGGCGCGAATGTTCCCGCCGAAGTATCCGATACGCCCCTGACCGACGCCCAGCGGCGCAAGGCCCTGGCCAAGGCCGATTTGGTGCGGCTCTATACCGAGGTGTTGGCCAAAGCCGCCAACAAGGGCCGTGCCCGTGATGAATTCATCACGGCCTATACAGCCGGTGTCTGGTCTGCCATCCGAGACGTTCTTGGCGACGTGTCGTGGAAGTCCCTGGAACGCTGGAAGCTGGCCATGCGCCGTACCGGCTCGGCCCTGAAGCTGGCCGACACGCGCGGCGGCGTCCGCCTTGCCCCTGTCGTGACCGAACGACACGCCCAAATTTTACTCGCCCTGGCCCGCCATCCCAACAAGCCCCGCTTAGCCGAGGTCTGCCGCATGGCCCGCGAGGCCTTCAAGGCTGCCAGCCTGCCGGATTGCGCCGACATCACGCTGTACCGGTATCTCAAAAAGTGGATGACGCTCAATTTCGGGGAATGGATCTATGCCCGCCAGGGCAAGAAGGCCTGGAACGACCTGTGTTGCCCGTTTATCGAACGCGATTACGACAAGATCGCCGTGGGCGACATCCTGGTGGCCGATGGCCATGCCCTCAATTTCGAGATTCTCGACCCGGAAACCGGCAAGGGCGCGCGCATGGAACTGGTGCTGTGGTTCGACATGGCATCCAGCTACCCGCTCGGATGGGAAATCCTACCCACGGAAAACACGCTAGCCATTGCCTCGGCTTTGCGGCGGGCCTGTCTGCGGCTCGGGAAGTTCCCCAAGGTGGCGTATCTCGACAACGGGCGGGCGTTTCGCGGTAAGTTCTTCAATGGCGTGGACCTGACCCAAAGCGGCCTTGGGGGCGTGTTCCAGGAACTCGGCATCGAACCGCTTTTTGCCTGGCCCTACCACGGCCAATCCAAGACCATCGAACGGTTTTTCAAGACCTTTGGCGAACTCGAACGCTGGATTCCCTCCTATGTCGGCACGTCCATCGAATCCAAGCCGCCGCGCCTCATGCGCGGGGAGAAGCTCCACCGCAAGGTCTACGAGGCATCCGGCGGCCGGCCGCTGACTCTTGAGGAAGCCCATACCGCCATTGCCCGTTGGTTCGACGCCTATGCCGATCGCCCCCAGCGGGGCCATTTGAGCGGCAAGGCCCCAGCCGAGGCGTTTGCCGCCGGAGCCGGCATAGGCCTTGGCGAAAGCGATCTGGCCAGGCTGCGGCTGTGTATGCTGTCCAAGGTGGTCCGCAAGATCGACCGCAACGGCGTCAGCCTTTTTGGCCAGTCGTACCGCCATCCCTTCCTGCACAGCCTGCGCCATCCGGTGCTGGTGCGCTTCGATGACCAGGATCGGCGGTCGGTGCTGGTCTACGACCAATCCGGCAAGAACCTGATCTGCGAGGCCACGCCCGCGCCGAAGGTGCATCCGGCTGCCCGCATCCTCGGAACCGCTGACGATCAGGCCGTCCTGACGGGCGAGATCGCCTACAAAAAGGCTTTGGAAAACCAAGTCACGGCCAACGCTCGCGAATTTTTGAGCTCCGTCGTGCTGCCCGAAACGCAAAGCCGGATGCGGCTTGTCGCGGCCGGCAAGGCGGTACCGCCGGCCCTGCCGGAAGCAAAGGCCCCGGACGTGGCTGGCATCGAAGCCGCCAAGAATGCGGCCAGGGCCAGGATTGAAGCCGCACCGGCTTACGTGCCGCCGGCACAGATGGCCGCCATCGTCAGTGAACTCGACCGCTACGAATACCTTTTCAATCTGGCCGTCCGGGACGGTGTGGCCCTGCGTGAAGCCGACGCCGACTGGATGGCCCGCTACGAGCAAACCGAGGAATACGCGGCTTGCGCGGCTGGACGTTACGAACGCCTGCGCATGGTTTACGAGCGCCGCCGCAAGGCCGCCAATGGGGGAGGAGACGCATGAAATCGGTTTTTGTGGAGACGGGCAACGTGACCGCCTTTCGGCGCGCCGTGCTGACCGTCGAGGACGTCCAGCGCGGACAACCCGGCATTGTCGTGGCCTGGGGACAGGCCGGCCGGGGCAAGACCTTTACGGCCCGCAACAGCTACACCGAACGCGGCGGCGTTTTCCTCTCGGCTTGGGAGGGGATGACGCAAGCCGCCTTCCTGGGACGGCTTTGCAAGGAGACGACGGGGGCCAATACCACTCCCCGATCCGCCCATGCCTGCAAGGTGCGCATCATTGAGACCTTGGAAAAGCGGCGCGACCAAGGGCAGACAGTCACCATCTACATGGACGAGGCCGACCGTTTGCACTTTGGGCGCATCGAGGATCTGCGCGACATCCACGAGGCGACTGGCGCGGCTGTGGTCTTGATCGGAGAAGAAGAACTCATCGGACTCCTGTCCGAGCGCCGTCGCATTTGGCGGGCCATCCGATCGGCAAAGCCGGGCTTCTCCTGGACGGACATCGCCCAGGTGTCCCGCGTTTCCTACACTCATACTCGGAAATATGGGCAATGGCTCCTGGATGAGGCCTTTGTCGAACGGCATGGGCGCAAAGGGGCGACGTATCTTTTCCGGGCCACGCTTCGGGCCAAGGACACGGTGGAAACGCCGTATCCGCCACAGGACGTCACCGATCCCTTCGAGGTGGAGCGGAATGCGGCCTGCCGTTTGGTCCGATCCTTCATGGAGCGCGATCCTTACCAACCGGCCGTGCGGGGCAAAATCATCGACAACTGCCGGGCCATCCTGGCCCGGTTCGAGAAAGAGGAGCAGGAGCAATGAACGCAACGAGCATCCCCGAAGGGTACATGCAGGACGGCCAGGGGCGGCTGGTGCCGGCCAAGCTGGTCAAGGACGTGGACAAGACCCGCGACCAGCTCGTGCGCGAGATCGCGGGCAAGGCGCTGGCCCTGCGCGAGGCCATGCGCGGGTTTCGCGACGACGCCATGGGCGACGTGGCGGCCTTTGTCCAGCTTTCGGCCGAGCAGTACGGGGCCAAGGTGGGCGGCAACAAGGGCAACGTGACCCTGACGAGCTTTGACGGGGCGTTCAAGGTGCAGCGCCACATGGCCGAGCACCTGACCTTTGATGAACGCCTTCAGGCGGCCAAGGAGCTCATTGACGAGTGCATCACCGAGTGGACCGAGGGCAGCCGCGACGAACTCAAGGCGCTGATCCTGGGCATAGACGGCCGGTGGTGGGTCACGGTCGGCGGCAGCGATCTGCCCGTGGCCGTGGATACGCTGCTTGCGGCAGACAAGAGGGATGTATGAGCATCATCGACGACGTGCTGACGCTGCTCGGCAAAGGCTTTCTGCCCTACCAAGGCCATGTGGATGGCAGCGTGTACGAGCCCCTCGGTTGCGGCAAACGCAAGCCCCGATGGTTTTGGAAAGAGCGAAAATACGTGTGCCTGGGCTGCGCCAAACGGTGCAGCCTGGTCGATCCGGCGGGGTTTGAGTTGATGCTGCCGGTGACGTATCAGACGAAGAAGCTGGCATTTGCAAGTTTGCCGGCGGTGTCGGCGCGGGAATTAGTCACCAAAAAGGTACTTCTGACGATACCTGAGGTTGAATTTGTCCTATCGGTAGGTAGAAGTAAAGTTTGGGAAATGATACAAGAAGGCCGTCTTGACAAACATCCAGATTCGCCCCCGGCCCGGGTGACTGCCGAGAGTGTATGCCGCGAACTCACGACTACAACAATAAAAAAGTAATTGTTTTTTACATTGCAAAACTCAACACTCTAGCCAAGTGAAAACGATGACATACCAGAAAAATTAAGAGCAAATGGCGTAATAAGCATGGCTTGATTCCAATTTGGAATAACTGATCTAAAAATAGTCGGCACGATACAAGGCAGGATTGTTATGATAATTGGCTCAGAAGAAACTTCTAAATTAACGCTAATAGAAAAAAAGCTTCAAAGCCTCTCCGAGCACGAACTCACTATTGATATTTTGATCCCTCTTTTTCAAGCCATAGGCTACTCCAAGATTGACTACAATGGCGGGCCTTATGAAGAAGGGAAGGATATAATTTGCTGGAAAAAAGATGAGCTTAATGATATTGAGCTCATGGTGTGTCAAGTAAAAAAGTACAAACCTACCGCAAAAGCCTCTGACAACAAAAGTTTTATGGAGGTTGTAAACCAACTACAGCAGGCATCAGAAAAAAGCGTCCCTAATGTTGATGGAAATTCTTACAAACCTAATAGAGTTTATTTTATCACTCCATATCTTCTAAACACCAGATCTCTGGCTACAAGATTTGAGAAATACCAAGAATTACGTTCGCGAATGGTAAAAATACTAGATGGCCATAAACTTACTGAACTTTGTTTGAGCAAAATACCAAAGCAAATAAACAAAATTCTTGGCATAAAATCAACATACACGCATATTGCACATAAACTTAACAACGAAGACCTAATGAGCGCCCTACAGCAAGACTCTCCAAAAGACATATCGCTATATTACACTGACTTAGAATTCAAAATTGGAAAAGTTTCCCTGCAAGATACTTTATCTCTTAAATTTAACAGCATAGACTTCAGAGGTGCTATCGATTGGGCTCACTGGGAAAATCTTTTGCCAGCATGCACACAAATCAAATATATTTCTGGAATAGATATAGTTTCCCCTTCAATAGACAAGATACAGTACAGATTTATGAAAATAAAAGATAAAATACCAAGTCTAAGAAAAGCTCTCGCAAAAATTTCACTTGCAAAATCGCAATCAGCAGCCCTTATCTTAAACGATTACCGCAGTTTTAAAGAAGCGATTGTCGACTTAACCCCTTTACTAAGAGAAGACGACACCAATCCAGGACATTTAATACACTACATCGGGCAGCTTGGCCAAGACATCGACAGACTTATTAGTAGCATAGGAGGAAACAATGACACCAATACACTGGGAGTTGTAAATGGCATCCTGCTAAGATATAAGCTTTACTTCGACGAGCACAAAGCTGATGATGGAGCCTTGTTGCCCCCTGCATTGGCAAGGTTCATAGGCCTATCCTCAAAATATCAACGACAGCTGACAATTATAAATCGAGTTGACGTCAAAATCAACAATCCATCTATATTTTTTTCAATTGATACATCTCTTCTTGCGACAACTTTAAATGATTATCAAATTACCATCTCATCGTTTATTGATAGCCACAAGAAATCCAAGCCAACACAAGATAAAATAAAATCATTTCTTAAAACATGCCTTGATAATTTTTCATTAATAAATATGATACAATCAAACAAGGCATTACGGAAATATATTACAATATCAAAAAACAAAGAGGATGCTGGAAAGAAAAAAGTACAGGTCAACTTTTCGATACTTGACGCTTTTGACGCAAATATGGATTTTCTTGTACTTGGTGAAGCCGGTGCTGGGAAGACAACATGTTTACAAATGTACATGAAAAACAAAATACAACATAGGGATGACAGATTTTATCTGTACTACCCCCTCTCGAAACTTTACCAGACCTATGCGAATCACAAAAAATCTTTCGGCAACAAAATCGAGACAGATACTATAGAAGAGTGTATCTGTCTGTATTATACTGACTTTGGATGCGAATTAAAAAAAGAAGATTTACAGACCGAATTGCAAAAAGAAGCGACGCTACTGCTAGATGGTATCGATGAAGCTATTAAGAAAGTTCCTAATGTAGTAGACTTGATCCTTGGGTTAAAGAAAAGATACCCCAATTGCCAGATCATCACTAGCTCACGTGCAAGTGGAAATTACCTTGAGGATTTTCCATTTCTGTGTGCAACACTGTTGCCTTTCACAAACAAACAACGAAGCCAAGTTGTTAAAAATTGGTTTAAACACGACAAAAACAAATCAGAACAAATCCTTATACATCTAACAATACAAACAGAAGTGTCTGATATTGTAAGAAGCCCTCTTTTAATAACAATTCTCTGTGTTTTGGCTGAAAACGATATACCATTACCAGACAGCGAAATACATCTTTACGACCAAAGAATAGAACTGCTTCTCGGCATGTATGATGTTCATAAAAAAATTAAAAGAATAACGTCTCCTCGTCATGAATTAAAAGACATTGCCCAAAAACTTGCATTTGGAATGCATACACTAGGAGTACGAGAAATTACAGAAAAACGAGCAATAAACTTGATAAGTCGATACACCAACGGATCAATTGAAAGAAGTAAAATATTAATTGCTTTTAGAGAATTGATAGACCCATGTAACATACTGGTTGCAATGACAGATAAAGGCCGATTTGGGTTTGGCCATCTTCGGTTTCAAGAATATTTTGCTGCTTCTGAGCTATGCCAAAACAGAAGTATTGGCATTGGTACGTTGATGGATGAACCTTGGTGGGAAGAAGTTTTGATACTGTTTTCAAAAAAAACGAGTGACATTCGCTTTGTTTTAAACTGGGCTATTCATAATGGGAAAGAGCAAGTCTTACGGAATACACTGCTCAGAATGATAAAAGCAAGGCCAAAAGAAGAAAGTGCTGAATTACTTAAATTTTACAAATTACATAGCGCTGGGCCACATAGCATTAGCGTTGGTCCTACATACGAAGATCTCTCGGCTCTTGACGATATGTAATATATTTTTTTGAACTTCCGTCTTGCTTATTTTTTATCGCATCACCAGACACGATGGAGCCTGTAATTTCTGGTGTGTAGGCTACTTGACTGCCATACTTGAACACGAAACGTAGTTTTGCAATAAAAACTTAAAATTGTATTTATTTCCGTCCGCATCCGTCCATTCGAGGCCTGTGTCTCGTCCTTCCTCCGCCTATGCTCACTCCATCCAATCTGGAGGTGCAGCATGGCAACCCTCTGTTTATCAATCGCTGGCGTAAATATTGATGGCACAGCTTCCGCACTCGGCCTTCCCGTTGAATTACCTCAATCCATGATCATGGTCGAATCGCATGGCAATCCCTTCGCCACGCGATTCGAACCCGCCTTTTTTGACCGCTACCTCAAAAACAAGCCGTTATCCTTCGTCCCGCCCGGTTGCTCCAAGGATACTGAGGCCATCGGCCGCGCCACGTCCTGGGGTCTGCTCCAGATCATGGGCGAAACCGCCCGCACCATCGGCTTTCGCGGCTGGTTCGGCGAGCTACTCACCCCCGAAATCGGGCTTGAGTGGGGCTGCCGGTATCTGGCCCGGCTGCGCGACCGGTTCCTGAACACCGGTGGCTGGGAAGTCGTTTGCCGCGCCTACAACGGCGGTCCCGGCAATGCCCACAATCCCGCAAACACCTATCCGGCCAAGGTGCTGGAGCATCTGCCGGGCGGCGTCTGGCCGCAGGAGGGCTTTTAACCATGGATGCGCAGACCAAACAAACCCAGGCCGCGCCCGCGCCGAACATCACCCCGGAAGCCGTGGCTTCGGCCCTGGCCGTGCTGGGCGAGGTCGCCAAGGGCCTTTTCAGCACCCCGTCGCCGGCAGCCGAGCCGTTGCCGCTGCAACCCCAAACCGGCTCCACCCCGGCCCAGATACTCACGCTGCCGGCTGACCGTATCGAAACCTATGCCGCCACCCTAAGCGAACAAATCGCCCCGGCTCTCTCCGAGGTCCGGGAACCGCTGCTCACGTCCAGCCGGCTGTGGACCCTGGTCGGCACCGTGGCCGGACTGGCCGTCCAACATCCTATCGGGCTGGAGCTGCCGCCCATTACCCAGGTGTGCATCGCCGGTGTGGCCGGTATCTACATCGCTGCCCGCAGCCTGAAGGGAGGCCGATGACATGGACCAGACCCTGGCGGCGACGCTTTTCAAACTCCTCGGCAACCTCGACGCCGGCACGCTCGTTCTCCTGGCCTCGCTCGTGACGCTGACACCCATGGGCCTCGTGGTGCTGATCGTCATCTTTTGGCAGGTCGAGGATCGCCGCCGCCGGGTGGACCTGTCCCGCTACCGCGAGGACATGGACCGCATTCTCAAGACCTACGGCGAGGATCTGCGGCTGGTGACCTCGTATTACAAGGACAACGTCAAGCTGGTCGAGGCCTACCAGTCCCTGGCCACCAGCCTGCATGACCAGGTCGTGCTCAACACGCAAGTCATGCAGCGCATGGTGGACGCCATTTGCACCAACCAGTTTTGCCCGCTGGGACGCATTCCCAAGGGCGACAGCCCGATGCGGGGAGGCTTGTAATGAATATGGAACGCGCCGCCATGGTTGGCCAGAGAACCGAAAAAGAGCTTGCGGCCATGGCCCTGACCCCGACCCGGGACTATCCGACCGTGGCCGCGCTCACCGCTGCCACGTTTGCCGCCGGCCAGTACGCCACCTGTTTGGCTGCCGGCCTGCTCCGCTTGTGGACAAGGCCGGCCGGGTCTGTCACGGCCGACGTGGACGGCGACGCCACCGGCGGCGTCTTTGCCGGGTCTGTTTCCGCCATCATCCGCCGCATTGCCTTGACCCGGGCCGGTCTGGCCGAAACCGATCTGGACCTTGTCACCTTTACCAATTTGGACGCGGTAAACCCCACCTTGGTCGGCTATTCCCAGGACGGCGGCAGTAAAACGGACGTGGACACGATTTTTGACGACCTGTGCGCGTCCATCGGGGCTTGGTGGAGCTTCGACCGCCTGGGCCGGTTGACCGTTGGCCGTTTCGAGGCCCCGGCCGGAGAGCCAGCCGCCACCTTGACCACGGTTGAGCTGCTCGATGCCGGCGAGGGTCTGGAAATTTTGCCGGTTCACGATCTGGCCGACGGCACGCCGGTGTACCGGGTGGCGCTCGACTACCAGCGAAATTGGAGCCGGCAGGACGACAACGATCTGGCCGGCGGCGTGGCCGACGAGCGCCGGGCCTGGCTGGCCGAAACCTCCCGCACGGTCGCCGTCGAGGATACGACGATCCGGGACGTCCATCGGCTCGCTCCGGAACTGACCGTCGAAACCACCCTGGACGATGCCGACGCGGCCCGGGCCGAAGCCGAGCGCCTGCTTGCCCTGCATGGGGCATCTCGGCTGCGGCTCAAGCTGCCGGTCAAACGGGAGTATGTCCGGGGCCTGGACCTGGGAAGTGTGGTCGCGGTGCAGCTGCCCCGGTTCGGGTTGGCCGCCGGCCGGCTCTTTGTCGTCATCGGCATGGCCGAGGAATATGAGACCGGCCGGGTGACCCTGGAGGTGGTGGGCTGATGGCGACCGGTCTCCTTTGCTGGCCCAACTACGCCGACCAAGCCGCCTTCGCCGGCGGGGTCTGGCAAACGCCCCTGGTCAACCTGCGGGACCGCTTTCTGACCCGGGTGGCCAGGACCGCCGGCCTGTCTCTGGAGGCCACGCGCTTTGACGTGGACCTGTCCCGGGACCGCACCATCAAGGTGGTGGCCATCCCCAGCCACACCCTTTCGCCCTCGGCCCGCATCCGTATCCGGTGTTTTGCCGACGCCGCCCGCACCATCCTCCGGGCCGACTCGGGATGGAGCGACGTCTGGCCGCCGGTCTACGCCACGGCCGAGCTGGAGTGGGAAGCCGACAACTGGTGGTCCGGTCGCGTGTTGCCCGAAGATGTGGCCCGGATGTCCAAGACCTTCCTGCACCTGCTGCCGCGCCAGGTCTTTTGCCGCTACCTGTCTGTTGACATCGACGACCAGGCCAACCCGGCCGGCTACATCGATCTGTCCCGGCTGGTGGTGGTTCCTGGTTGGCAGCCCAACTTTAACTTCTCCTACGGCGTGTCCCTGGCCTGGGAATCGGCCACCCTGACCGAAGCATCCCTGTCCGGGGCCGAACACTTTGAGGAGCGGCCGCCGTACCGCGTCGTCAGTTTTCGTCTCGATTACATGGACCGCATCGAAGCCACCAACCAGGCCTTGGCCATGACCCGCGCCCTGGACATCTCGGGCGAGGTCTTTTTCGTGTTCGATCCGGCCAATCCCCTGCTCATGCAGCAGCGGTCATTCCTTGGCCGCCTGCGCCAGCTCTCGCCGCTTGAGCATGTGGCCTGCAACATCAACGGCATGGCCTTTGAGATCAAGGAGGTGGTGGCATGAGTCAGGCCGCCGACCGTTTGGACGCATTTTACAACCCCAACGACTATGATCCGACCGCCAACCCCGGTGGTATGGCCGCTGGCGGGCATCGGGAGAACTACATCCCTTCGCTTCGCGACCAGGCCACGGTCTACCGCGCTCCCTGCCCATGATCTGGCGACCAGGGGTGTGACGGGCGTAGCAGGGCAAGCACAACCTGTAAAGAGAAGGGAATGAGGGATATACGGTGCGGCAAGTGCAATAGATTGTTGGCCAAAGGGGAGGCGCTTAGCCTCTCCATCAAGTGCCCCAGGTGTGGGGCTATCAACCATGTGAGGGCCACGAACCCCGACCTAGAGCGCCTGAGAGCCCCAAAAAAGGAGCCCTCACGTGGCATTAACCACCAAGGTCTTTGACAATGGCATATTGTACCAAGGCGACGCCCTGGCCGTCCTGCGAGACATGGCGGACGGCCAGGTCGACGCTATCCTGACCGATCCGCCGTATTCCAGTGGTGGCCTTCACGCCGGAGCCCGCCGCGCCGACCCGGCCCAGAAGTACCAGGCGAGCGGCACAAAGCGGACCTACCCGCCCATGCTCGGCGACTGCAAGGACCAGCGGTCCTTCACCATGTGGGCCACGTTATGGCTGTCCGAGTGCTGGCGACTCGCCAAGCCTGGTGCGCCGGTTCTGGTTTTCTCGGATTGGCGGCAGCTCCCGGTCATGACCGACGCGATCCAGGCCGCCGGGTTCGAATGGCGCGGCATCGTGGTTTGGCACAAGCCAAGCGCCCGGCCTATGCTGGGGAGCTTCCGACGTGATGCCGAGTTCGTGATTCACGCCGTCAAAGCTCCAGCCAGGACGTTTACTCGGCGTTGTTTCCCTGGAGTCTTCAACCATGCGGTAAATGCGGCCGCGAAAATCCATTTGACCAGCAAGCCGCTTCCGCTGCTCGTGGACCTGCTTGGTGTTGTGGTGGAGGGTGGCACCGTCTTGGACCCGTTTATGGGTGGAGGCACCACGGCAGTGGCCTGCATTGAGACCGAGCGACGGTTTGTTGGTGTGGAGCTATCGAGCGAATACGCCTCGCTGGCAGCCGAGCGGATCGCTGCCGTCGAGCTTGCCCATCTTAAATCGTAGTGGCATCCTTGAACAGTCGCCTATACTCAAAATATACCCAAGAAGGGCGGCTACCGGCGTGAGGTCGCTTCAACCAAAATGAGAAGTCAGAGAGAGACAGAAGTTCTCACTTTGAATGAAACGATTTCTCATTTTGGTTGAGTGCTTACAATGTTTCCCGGGGCATCCCGGACGGAATGGGGACATGGTGGGGACAAAATGAGGCTTGCCAAAGCAGAAGGGGTCACCATTTCTGGTAACCCCTTGAAAGATCTGGTGCGCCCGAGAGGATTCGAACCTCTGACCTACGGATTCGTAGTCCGGCGCTCTATCCAGCTGAGCTACGGGCGCGCCGAGAAGGAGGTATCTACGGAAAGACCCCGGGACCGTCAACAAGAAATTGCCGGTCATCCTGTTTTTTTTGAAAAGGGAGCTTGGGCGTCGGCAAGACACGGCCCAATGCCTATGCTCCGGAAAAAGATTCTCCAAAGATGCACAAGGCTGCGGGCCGGAAAACCGAAAAAAAGACCGCCCCGGTTCACCGGAGCGGTCTTGGCAGGCAACGAAAACGGGAGGTCGGCTACTCGCTGACCACCTCGGCCTTCTCGATCACCACCGGGGAAACCGGCACGTTCTCGTGAAAACCCTTGGTCATGGTCGGCACGGCCTTGATGGCGTCCACCACTTCCTGGCCCGAGACCACCTTGCCGAACACTGCATAGCCCCAGCCATCCTGGCCGGGGTAATCCAGGAAGCCATTGTCGGCCACGTTGATGAAAAACTGGGCCGTGGCCGAATGCGGATCGCCGGTGCGGGCCATGGCCAAGGTGTAGGCCTTGTTCTTCAAGCCATTTTTGGCCTCGTTCTGGATCGGAGCGTCGGTGCTCTTTTCCTTCATGGTCTTGTCCATGCCGCCGCCCTGGATCATGAAACCGGGAATAACCCGGTGGAAGATCAGGCCGTCGTAGTGGCCCTTTTTGACGTAGTTCAGGAAATTGGCCGAAGAGATGGGGGCCTTTTCCTGGTCCAGTTCGATAACGATATCGCCTTTGTTGGTCGTCAGTTTGACCATCGGATTTCCTCCCTTGGCCCAGGCGGCGGACGTGCCCCCCAGGGTTACGGCCAGAACGCAGCACAGGGCAAGGATCGCCCCCAACCAGTTCACGCGGCCTTTTGAAACCATAACGTCAACCTCCGGAAAAAGTTTTATCGCCCTATGAGAATTTTTCAATTTCGTCGAGCAAAAAAATAACCGGCTTTGACCGTTGCCAATTTTCCCGGTTCGCGTCAATGATCGCTGCAATTTCTATCCTTTCTCCACGGTGATGGCAAAAGCGAGTCAAACATGGGACGCAATCGTGTCGTTATCTATCCGGACTGGTGCAAGGGCTGCGGCATCTGTGCCGCGTTTTGCCCCAAAAAGGTGCTTGCCGTCGGCTTGGACGGCAAGGCCCGTGTCGTCAATGAGGAGGCCTGCGTCAATTGCGGTTTTTGCGAGCCGCATTGCCCGGATTTCGCCATTGTGGTGATTCCGGAAGGCGAGCCGGTACCGCCCGAATCCGCTCCCCTCGACAGCAAGGAGGAGACCCCGTGACCACCCCGCGAAACAAACGACGCGAAGCCTTTCTGCTCGGCAACGAGGCCGTGGTCGAAGGGGCTCTCGCCGCCGGCTGCTCCTTCTATGCCGGCTATCCCATCACTCCGTCCACGGAAATCATGGAATGCATGGCCAAGCGCCTGCCCCATGTGCCGGACGGGGTCTTCATTCAGATGGAAGACGAAATCGCCTCCATGGGCGCGATCATAGGCGGTTCACTGGCCGGGCGAAAGGTCATGACCGCCACGTCCGGCCCGGGGTTTTCACTCATGCAGGAGCAGATCGGCTATGCGGCCATGACCGAGACGCCGCTGGTCCTGGTCAATGTCATGCGCGGCGGGGCCAGCACCGGTCTGCCCACCAGCCCGGGCCAGGGCGACGTGCAGCAGGCCCGCTGGGGGGCGCACGGCGATCACCCCATCATTGTCCTTTCGGCCACTGATGTGCCCGAGTGTGTGGAGATGGCTGTTACGGCCTTTAATTTCGCCGAAAAGTACCGTACCCCGGTCATTTTGCTGCTTGATGAGATCACTGCCCACACCCGGGAAAAGATCAGCCTGCCCGAGCCCGGCGATTTCGAGATCGTCTCCCGCCTGACCCCGACCATGCCGCCGGAATGGTACAAACCCTTTGAGGAAACGATGCGCGGCGTGCCGCCCATGCCGCCCATAGGCTCGGGCTACCGCTTCCATGTCACCGGGCTGACCCACGACGCCCAGGGCTTTCCCACCAGCCGGCCCGAGGAAGTGCGGGCGCTCACGGAACGCCAGTTTCGCAAGATCGACCGGTTTTTCGAAGACATCCAGCTCGTCGAGCATGTCGAAACGGCTGACGCCGAAGTGGTGGTCATTGCCTATGGCTGCGTGGCCCGCTCGGCCCGGCTGGCGGTGCGGCAAGCCCGGGAAGCCGGCGTTCGGGCGGGGCTGCTGGTGCTTAAGACCCTCTATCCCTTCCCCCGCCGCCATGTGGAGCCGCTGTTGCGCTCCACCCGGCTGGCGGTGGTGCCGGAACTCAACATGGGGCAGCTCTCGCGCGAGGTCAAACGGGTCAACGAAGGGCATACCACCGTGCGCACCATCAACCGTATCGACGGACAGATCATAACGCCCTCCCAGATACTCAAGGAGATCGCGTGACATGGCCGAAATCACCCAGCTGATCCACCATTACCTGCGGCATAACAAGAAGTTCCCGCTCGTCTTTTGCCCGGGCTGCGGCCATGGCATCGTGCTTGGCTCCCTGGTGCGAAGCGTGCATGCCCTGGGCCTTGCCAAGGACAACGTGGTCATCGTGGCCGGCATCGGCTGTTCCGGCCGCATCGCCGCCTATGTGGACTTCAACACCGTGCACACCACCCACGGGCGGGCGCTGACCGTGGCCACCGGCATCAAGATGGCCAACCCCAAACTCACCGTCATCGCAGTCATGGGCGACGGCGACGCCTTCTCCATTGGCGGCAACCATCTCATCCATGCCGCCCGGCGCAATATCGGCGTGACCGCCCTGGTGCTCAATAACTTCATCTACGGCATGACCGGCGGCCAGTGCTCCTCCACCACCCCCGAAGGGGCCTATTCCCACACCAGCCCCATGGGACAGCTGGAAAGCGCCTTCGACATTGTGGAACTGACCCGGGCGGCCGGGGCGGCCGGGGTGTCGCGGGGCACGGTCTTTCACGTCAAGGAACTCGATGCGCTGCTGACCGACGCCCTGACCCGGCCGGGGTTCAATCTGGTCGAGGCCCTTACCCCGTGCTTCACCCAGTACGGGCGCGGCAACGGCTTTAAAAGCGCGGTGGAGATGTTTCGTTGGCTTAAAAACTCCTGCCTGCCGCTGGAGCGGTATGCCAAGCTGGAAGACCCCGGCGGCAAGATTCCCATCGGCAGTTTCGTGCGCCGCGACGTTCCCGGACTGGAGACGCGCTACGCGGCCATGTGCCAGGGACTGCGGGCGAAAAAGGGAGGTGCGGCATGAGCGGGGCGGGAGAGGGTAGCGGCAACGGCGCGGCCAACGGCAACGGCGTCAGGCAGGTGCTGGCGCGCTACGAAATACGGCTCTCGGGCCTTGGCGGCCAGGGCATCCTGACCATGGGCAAGCTCCTGGGCCAGGCCCTGGCTCTGGGGCACGGCTACTACGTCACCCAGACCCAGAGCTATGGTCCCGAGGCCCGGGGCGGGGCCAGCCGGTCGGATCTGGTCGTCAGCTCCGAACCCATCAGCTACCCCAAGACCGAATATCTTGATCTGCTGGTGGCCCTGTCCCAGGAGGCTGCGGCCGGCTATTATTCTTACCTCAAGCCCCGGGGCACGCTGTTGGTCGATTCGGAACTGGTGCGTCAAAGCCCGACCAATGTCTTTTTGGGTCTGCCTTTCACCCGGCTGGCCCGGGAGAAGGTGGGGGTGCCCCAGGCCACCAATGTCGTGGCTTTGGGCGCGGTGGCTTTTCTGCTGCCCTTTGCCCGCATCGAGGCCATGCGAAAGAGCCTCAAGACCGCCTTGCCCGAGAAAATCCGTGACGCCAACCTGAAGGCCTTGAACCTTGGCTATCAGGAGGCGAAAAAGCACTTCGGCCAGCCCATCGCCCTGCCGGACCCGGCCGGGGAAGAGGAGACCAACGGGGTGCGCATGGATCTGACCAACATCATGACCGACGATTGAACCGGATGGATTATGGCCCGAGGCAGTGGCTTTTTCCCGTAAAGGCGGGCATGACGGAAGAACTCCCGCAACCAGCCTCGGACACCCCCAAGGAGCGCGCCCATGCTGTTGACCGAACACGCCGGCAAGGCGCTTCTGGCCGAAGCCGGCATCCAGACGCCGCCCGGCCTTGTCCTTGAACCCGGCGGCGCGCCGGTGATCCCGCCGTTCACCGGTCCCTACTATGTAAAGGCCCAGACCCTTGGCGGCGGTCGCGGCAAGGCCGGGGGCGTGGTCCGCGTGGATGCCGCCGCCGATCTCGCCGGGGCCGCAGACACACTTTTTGCCCGGCAATTTGGCGGCATGACGCCGCCTTTTTTGCGTCTGGAGGCTGCCGTCGCCCATACGCGGGCCTGCTACCTCTCGCTTGGCGTCTCCAGGCAGCGCAAGAGCTTTTGTCTGACCCTTGGCCGCCAGGGCGGCGTGGATGTCGAAACGCTGGCCGGTACCCCGGACCTGCTGGTCCTGGATGTGCCGCCGTCGCTGGTCTGTCCGGACTGGCTGGCCCGGGCCGCTTTTTTCCATCTTCGCCTGGAGCGGGAGACCTGGGCCGCCTTCGAGAGCCTGCTTGGCCGGCTTTTTGGAGCCGTGGCCGAGTACGGCTTGCTCCTGGCCGAGATCAATCCCCTGGCCGTTACGGCCGAGGGACGCTTCGTGGCCTTGGACGCCAAGTGCATCATCGATGACAACGTCGTGGCCCAGCGCCCGAAGCTGGCCCAGTTTGGCGACGACCGCTTTGCCACGCCGGCCGAACGCCAGGCGGCTGTCCATCGGCTGTCGTTTGTGAGCTTGTCCGGCCGGGTGGGGCTGGTGGCCAACGGCGCTGGACTGGCCATGGCCACCATGGACGCCCTGGGGGCGGCGGGACTGCCGGCGGCCAATTTCCTTGATTTTGGCGGCACGGCCGATGCGGTCCGATTGCGGGCGGCCTTTGACCTTCTTTTTGCCGACCCGGCCGTGGAAGCCTGCTGCGTCAACATGTACGGCGGCATCCTGTCCTGTGCCGACGTGGCCGAGGCGTTGGCCAAGGCCCTTGGCGACGGGCCGGGCCGGCCGTTGGTGGTCCGTTTTGCCGGCAATGCGGCCAAGGCCGGCGCGGACCGGCTGCGGGCCATGTCCGGGGGGCGGGTGTTGGTGGCTGAGGATATGGATCAGGCCGTGGCCATGCTTTCCGAAGTTGTGCCGAGCCCTGGGCGACCCCAGGCTGTGACCGGGGCGGCAATCTGTCCCCAGCCGCCGCTGAACCGATCCGTGATCCGCCGGGCCGGGTGTGGTCCACGCGGACCGGTACTGCCGGGTCTGCTCGATCTGGGACCGGACGCCCGGGTGCTTATCCAGGGCCTGACCGGCCGGGCCGGCAGCGCCCATGCGAAGCGGATGCGGGCCTATGGCGTGCAGGTGGTGGCCGGGGTCACCCCGTTTCGGGGCGGGAGTATGGTGGACGGGACGCCGGTCTACGACACCGTGGCCGAAGCCGTGGCCGAGCACGATATCGACCTGTCCGTCATTTTCGTCCCTGCCCCCGGCGCGGCCGACGCCGTGCTGGAGGCGGCGGCCGCTGGCGTGGCGCGCATTGTCTGCATCACCGACGGCATCCCCCAGCGCGACATGCTGCTGGTGCGCGCTGCCCTGGCCGGTCGGGGGACGCTGGTCATCGGTCCCAATTCGCCGGGATTCATTGTGCCGGGGAAGCAGTTCCTGGCCGGCATCATGCCGGTGGAACCGTTTTCGCCTGGACCGACGGCGGTTTTTTCACGCAGCGGCACGCTCACCTACGAAGTCGCTTCACGACTGACGGCAGCCGGCATCGGGCAGGCATTGGCCGTCGGCATCGGGGGCGATCCGTTTGGCGGGGCGGGGTTTGTCGAGCTGTGCGAGATGGTGCGCGATGATGCGCGGGTCAAGGCGGTCATGGTCATCGGCGAGGTCGGCGGCACGGCTGAGGAGGAGCTGGCCGAATACGTGCAGCGTACGGTCTACCCCAAGCCGGTGCTGGCCTTTGTGGCCGGTTTGACCGCGCCGCCGGGGCGCACCCTTGGCCATGCCGGGGCGCTTTTGGAGCGTCCCGGCGGCGCGGCCGAAAAACTGGCCTGTCTGGAGCAAGCGGGAATAACGGTCTGCGGCGAACTGGGCGAGGTGGCCGGCGTCATGGCCGAGGCGTTGTGCCGGGGGTAAGCCGGCCGCTAGGCAGCAGGCTGAAAGCGGGGGTCAGGGCTTGGCCGGCTTGTCAGCAGGCTCGGCCTTGCCGCCCTTTTTCTCCCGTTTGGGGCGCACGTAGCCTTTGTATTTGTCTTCGACCTTGGATTTTTCCTTGGCAAATTCCGCGGCGTCCTGGGCATGCTCTTTGTCCACCCAGGCGCGGTAGCGGGCTTCGGCCGCATCCGAGCGCGTGGTGGAAGGGCCGCTGGCCTTGGCTGGTTGCGCTGTCGGTTGCGCTGCCGGCTGCTCGGACGGGGGGGCGGCTTGAGGTTCCTGGCCGGCCCAAACCGGGGACGAAGCGATAAACAGGCTGGTGGCCAACAGCACCGGCAAAGCGGATTTGCGCATGAATGCTCCCATGCGGCCGGCAAAGGCCGCGTTATGTGGGCTGGACCTAACCATATTTTCTTCGGCCCGGCAATGGCGGGGAAGGCCGTCGCCAGCGGTTTTCCCGCCGTCTCCCGGCCACGCCTTGCCAGTATGAAATCCGTTGCCGCACCGAAGCTGTCTGCGCTAGAGTTGGCCTCATGATTGACCCCGCAATGCCGCCTCTCGACCCAAGCCTGTGTTGGGCCATGGTGGATGCTTCGTCGGACATCTTTTTTTTCAAGGACGCCAGCTTCACCTATCGGTATGTGAACCGGGCATTTTGCGAGCTGTTCGGCATTCCGGCCCAGGCGATTGTGGGCAGCACCGATTTCACGGCGTTTCCGGCTTCCAGCGCCAACCGCCACCGCCAGGCCGATCAGACAGTCATGGCCTCCGGGCAGCCTCAGATGTTTGAATATGTTGTCGAACGCGATGACCGTTCGGTCTGGTTGCAAGTGCTCAAAACCCCGGTCATGGACCAAACGGGCCAGATGGCCGGGGTTGTTTGCGTTGCCCGCAACATCACGGCGCAAAAGAGGGTGGATGCCCAAAACCGGCAGACCCTGGCTGTGCTTGAACGCGACGTTGCGGAGCGGGCCGAAGACCTGCGACGGGCCAATCAGGAGTTGCGCCACGAGATGGGAGAACGACGCAAGGCCGAAAAGGCCTTGGAGGAATCCCACCGCAGTCTCAACTACATTTTTGAAAACAGCCCCATCGGCATCGCTTTTGTCGCCGACCGCGTTGTACGGCGGGCCAACCCGCGGTTTCACGAGCTTTTCAGCCTGGAGCAGGGGAAGGCGGCCGGTCTTTCCACGGCGGCGTTTTATCTGGACCAGGCCGCATTTGAAGCCTTTGGCCAACGATTCTACCCGGTGCTTGGCCGAGGGGAGCGGGTGGACACCGTCTCTGTCATGCGTCGCAGCGATGGTGTGCATTTCTGGTGTCGCCTGATCGGCCAGGTGCTGTACGCCGACCGTCCCCAGGAAGGTTCCATCTGGATCATGGAAGACGTCACGGATCGTCGGCTGGCCGAGGAGGCCACCCTGGCCGCTGAACGGCTCAAGCACGAATTCATGGACAACATGTCCCATGAGATCCGCACCCCCTTAAATGGCATTCTGGGCATGGCCGAACTGCTCGGAATCACGGCCCTGACTGCCGAACAGCAGGAACTCATTGAGACGCTCAAGGAATCCGGCCGCACCCTGGCCGCCCTGCTGGAGAGTGTCCTTGATTTTGCCCGCCTCGATTCCGGAGACGTGCAGACACGCCGGGCGCCCTTTAGCGTAGCCAATATCATTGAGGGCGTGGTCAATTCCTTTGGCGGGGCGGCCATACAAAAGGGGCTGGCCCTGACCTGGACCGTGGACCGTCGGATTCCGGAGCTGGTGGTCGGCGACGGCGGCGGGCTGCGCCAGATCCTGGCTGCCTTGCTCAGCAATGCCGTCAAATTCACGGAAACGGGCACGATCGCAGTCGTGGCAACCGTCGAGGACCAGCCTCCCGGAGACATGGCGACTCCAGTGCCGTCGGTGGTCCTCGCCCTGGCGGTCCGCGATACCGGCATCGGGCTTGCCCCTGACCAGAGCGAGACCATTTTTGAGCCATTTCGTCAGGCCGACGGCAGCAAGACCCGGCGTTTTGGCGGCGCGGGCCTGGGACTGGCCATTGCCGGCAAACTGGCCCAGGCCATGGGCGGTCGGCTGACGGTTGCCAGCATGCCAGGATCGGGCAGTTGTTTTACGTTCGTTGCCCCCTACGAACGGCCCAGCGCAGCAGCGCTTTCGGAGCCGGAGCAGGGCTGACCCACCGCAGCGCGCCGGCTTTTTTCACAGGCTAGGCGCACGCTGCAACGACTCCTCGCCCAAAGGCCCTCTTCCAGGGCGGTTCCTTCCTCACAGCACCAGCAGCGACGGCTCCCCCGGAGCCGCGCTGGCCTTGAGTCCCCCGGGCGGAGCCAGAGCCAACAGCGGTTCGATGTCCGTCCGTTCGGTGCGTCCGGGATCAAGCCAAGCCTCCATGGCCTGGGTGGCGATGACAAGCGGCATCCGGGGGTGGACAGCGGCCGCCACGCCTTCGGCTGGCCGGGTGAGAATGGCCACGGTGTCGCGCACCTCGCCGGCAGTGGTGACTGCGCGTTCATAGATGCCGGCGAGCCCAAGGACTGGCGTCCCTGGAACGCTCAGGAAAAACCGCGTTTTGCGTCCTCCGGGGTCCTTGCGCCATTCATAGTAGCCCTCGGCCGGCACGATGCAGCGCCGGTAGCGGGCCGCCGCCCGGAACGAGGGCAGGGTGAGCACGGTTTCACACCGGGCATTGATCATAGGCCGCGCTGCCGGATCGTCCTTGAGAAAGACCGGGACAAATCCCCACCGAAAAAGACCGGCCATACGCCGTGCGCTCTCCCGGGCCGTGAACACGGCTTCAATGAGTTGCGACGGGAAAATTTCCGGTCGGGCCGGGACCTCGGGCATATCCGGTACACCCATGGCTTCGGCCACCAGCCGACGCGGCACGGCCAGGGCGAATCTGCCGCACATGAAGGTCCCCCTTTTTCGGCCCGGGTTTTGCTAACCCTCGGAGGAAAGTTGACTTTCGGGCCAGGGAATAAGGTTTGTTTTAGAAAATGCCGGCATTACAGCGGCTCAAAGACTGGGCGTGAGAGCCTGGGCGCAAATCACCAAAAAAACTGAACAGAAAATGTAACAAAGTCAAACCCACGATGACGCAGCTTGCACCGCCGCCGTCGGTCGATCCGGCCAGTGAGTACCACCCGATCCCGGTGGGGCATATATTTCCCCATGCCCCGGGAGAATTTCATATCTATTTGCGCCACGGCGATACGCATACCCTGTTTGCCCGAAGCGGCGAAGCGCTCACCGGGGTACGCCGGGAAATGCTGGGTGAATACGGCGTGCGCACGGTCTTCATCCACCGGGACGAGCGGGACAGCTACCGCGCCTACATGCGCCGTCATTTGCCTGGGGCGCTTCTTGGCGCACAACTGCCCATCGCGGACAAGGCTACGGTTTTTTACCATAATTGCTGCGACATCGTCAGTGATCTCATCCGGGAGCGCCTGCCCCAGGCCGTCTCCGACGTGCATGGCCGGCTGTTTGTGGGCTATGCCCGCGATAGCGTGGCGTTTTTGTGCTCCGAGGCCGGACTGGCCCGGATGGGGGCGCTCATGGCTCATGACTATGATGTCTACAGCCACGGCGTGCATGTCTTTGTGTACACGGTTTTTCTGCTGCGTTCCCTGGGGCTGCCCACGCCCACGATCGTCCAGGCCGGCGTCGGGGCGCTGTTGCACGACAGCGGCAAGGAGGCCGTTGACCCGGCCGTCCTGTCCAAACCCGGAAGGCTCACGCCCGGGGAATTTCTGACCGTAAAAGAGCATCCGGCTTTGGGTGTGCGGCTTTGCCGGGGATTGTCCCTGTCGCGTCTGGCCCGGGAATGCATTCTCATGCACCACGAAAAGCTCGACGGGAAGGGGTATCCCGGAGGCAGGGCCGGCGAGGCTATCCCACTCCACGTCCGGGCCGTGTCCCTGGCCGATGTCTACGACGCCCTGACCTCCAGACGCTGCTATGCCGATGCCGTGCGTCCTTTTGAAGCCCTTCGCATCATGCGCCATGAAATGGCCGGCTCTTTTGACGTCGACCTCTACAAACGCTTCGTCATGCTGTTAAGCGGTGCGGCCCTGCTGTAATCCCTTGCTTCCTTGCCGCCGGCTGCCGGCTCGTGTAGCCCTTTTCGAAAGGAATATCGCATGCCCACCGTCTCGCCCCATATCGCAACAGCGGTCACCACCACCAGCAAACGATTTCACTGGCTGCTGGCGGCCTTGTTGCTCCAGCTTATAGCCTCGCCGTTTGTCGTCGGCGCCATAGGGGCTGTCATACAGGATCTCCTCTTTCTGGGGATATTGCTGGCAGCCTTGGGCATCGCCGGAAAAAGTCTGTTAAACAATGTAAATTGCGTCCTGACAGGATGTTGCGCCTTTATTGTTGTGATAAAATACACAATAGGATTTCTCTATGTAGATATTGTTGGAGATTTTCTCGTTGCCAGCGTCATTCTTTTTACGGCCGTGGAGGTTTCGCAGTATCTGTCCCGGCAACGTCGGGTCGATCTGGATACAGTCCTTGGCGGTTTGTGTGTTTATATGTTTATCGGAGCCATGTGGTATGTACTCTATTCTCTCGTCGTCCGTATCAACCCGGCAGCCTTTGATTTTACGGTCCACGGGCACAATCTGTCTGATCAGGAGCAGGATCGGCTGCTCTTTTTCTTCAGTTATGTGTCGCTCTTGACCACTGGCTACGGCGACATCGTACCCATTTCGCCGGTGGCCCGGACGCTGTCCGTGCTTGAGGGCATTGCCGGCCAGTTCTACATGGTCTTTTTCATGGCCCGGCTTGTCGGCTTGCATGTGGCCGAGAAGGAGCGGAGTCTTCCGGCTAAAACGCTGCCAGAATCCCCACCACAGCACCCGTCGACAGCGACGCCAGCACACCGCCAAGCAGCGCCCGCCCCCCCAGAGACGTGATCTCGGCCTTGCGTTCCGGGCAAAGCGAGGTCAGGCCGGCCAGCAGGATGCCCACCGAGCCGCAGTTGGCGAAGCTGCACATGGCATAGGTCATAATGAGGCGGGAGTGGTCCGACAGCGACCCGGCCGGCAGTTTGGCCATGTCGATGAAGGCAATAAATTCATTGAGCACGATCTTGGCGCCAAGGAGCGTCCCGGCCGTGGACGCCTCGGCCCAGGGCACGCCGATGAGCCAGGCGGCCGGGGCCATGAGGACGCCCAAGGCCCGTTCCAGGGTGATCGGTGCGCCGGCCAGATCGGGCATGGCCCCAAGAAGGATGTTGGCCAGTTTCACCAGGGCCACGAAGACGAGCAGGGTGGCGATGATGCTCCAGAACAGGCGAAGACCGTCGGCCGTGCCCGACACAATGGCGTCCATGCTGCCTGAGGCCGTGGACTTGGGGATGGTGCGGCCAAGGGTCGGCTGGCCGGTTTCCGGCAGCATCAGCCCGGCAATAAGCAGGGCTGCCGGGGCGTGGATGACCGAGGCGGTCAGGATGTGCCCCAGGGCATCGGGGATGACGGATTTCAAGACCGTGGCGTAGAGCATGAGCATGGTGCCGGCGATGCAGGACATGCCGGTGGTCATCATGGCAAACAGTTCGCTGCGGGTCATGCGGTTTAAATAGGGACGAATGAGCAGCGGGGCTTCGATCATGCCGAGAAAGATGCAGCCCCCGGCCCCCACGCCCAGCACGCCGCCGATGCCCATGACCTTTTCAAGCAGCAGGGAAAAGGCCCGGACGACATGGGGCAGGATATTCCAGTAATAGAGCAGGGCGGCCAGGGCGGCGATGACGATGACCAGGGGCAGGGCCTGGAAGCCGAGGATAAAGCTCGCGCCCGGATCGGTTGCGGCAAAGGGAGCCGGGCCGCCGCCCACATAGCCGAACACAAAGGCCGTGCCGGCCCGGGTGGCCTCGTCCATGGCGGCCACCAGGGCATTGAGGCCGAGAAAAATGCCGCGCAAAAAAGGAGCCTTGAGCATCAGCGCCGCCAGGGCGAATTGCAAACCGAGACCGCCGGCCGCCATGCGCCAGGGGATTTTGCCCCGGTGTTCGCTCACAAGCGCGGCGACGGCCAGGATGACGGCCAGTCCGATCAGGGGTTGCAGCATGGCGAGGTCCCTTCTGTTGCGGCGGGTTAGAACATGCCCCACAGCATCCGCGTGGCCATGGCCAGGACGAACAGGGCGAAGAAGCGTTTGAGGGTGGGAACCGGCAGCTTGTGCGCGAGCTTGGCGCCGTAGGGAGCGGTCAGGATGCTGACAGCCGCCACGCCGACCAGGGCCGGCAGATAGATATAGCCAAAAGACAGCGGCGGCAGATTCGCCGCGCCCAGGCCGTTGACGACGTATCCGACGGTTCCGGCCAGGGCGATGGGGAAGCCGATGGCGGCGGAAGTGCCAACGGCCGTGTGCATGGCGATGTTGCACCAGACCATAAATGGTACGGACAAGGTGCCGCCGCCGATGCCGACCAGACTCGACACCGCGCCGATGCCAAACCCGGCCCCGAACATGCCGGCCTGGCCCGGAATCTGGCGGCTGGCCTTGGGCTTGATGTTGAGCAGCATCTGGATGGCGACGTAATAGAGAAAGCACACGAAAAAGCCCTTGAGAAAGCCGGTGGGGAGCTTGGCGGCCACGCAGGAGCCGGCAAAGGTGCCTATCAGGATACCCGGAGTGATGGCTTTGACAATGGGCCACAGGACCGCGCCCCGGCGGTGGTGGGCCCGAAGGCTTGAGATTGAGGTGAACATGATGGCGGCCAACGACGTGCCAAGGGCCATCTGCATGATGATGTCCGGGGAAAAGCCCTGGGCGGTGAAAAACCAGAACAGGGCCGGGACCACGACAATGCCGCCGCCAACCCCAAGCAGTCCGGCGATGACGCCGGCAACCGCCCCGAAAACGAGGTAGGCGAGCATGAACGACAGTGACGGCATGGGCGACTCCTTGATTGCTGCGGGCAAGGGCTGGCTGTAACGGAATAGGCCGGCATTGAAAAGGGTTGGCGTCCACGTTGCGTCGCTGTGACAGTCCGCTTGCTCTTCGGATGCACCGGGGCCGGTCATAAAAAAGCCCCGGCCGGGCACAAGGCCGGGCCGGGGCTTCCTGGAGGAGGCGGACTAGGCGATGCCGTAGCCGCTGATGTGCTTCATGTATTCGTCGACTTCGTGGGACAGGTGGGTAAACAGTTTGCTGACGCCCTTGTCCGGCTCCGAGCCGACCTTGGCAAAGATGTTGCCGGCCTTTTTGTAGGCTTCCTCGAAGCCACTGTCTTCCAGGCCGCACAGTTCCTTGGCTTCTTCCCGAGTCAGATAGCCGGTGTGGGCGAAATAGGCGCAGATGACGGCGTTGACTTTTTTCACATGTTCTTTCTTCGGCATGGACGACTCCTTGTGGATGCAAGCGTGGAGATGTGATCGTGCAATACGAAAATATTTTCTTTTGATAGCAAGCCTTGGGTCGAAAAACAACCGTTTTGGAGGGCAATGGCGACGACTATGCCGTCAGTCTTTGCCGCCTCGATCCGCCAGCGGTTTGATGTCGATGACCGGTGTTTGGTTCAGGGCCTCCAGGGCGTCCAGGCTGACGACGTTGCCGGCGATGCCCGTCACGCGCACCTGGTGCAGGCCGATGGGATTGGGGCGGTCCGGAGAGCGGGTGGAAAAAACGCCGGTCAGCGGCCGGCTCAGGTCGCGGCGGGGATGGACGGCCTGACAGGTGCGGTCAGCCTGATGCAGCCAAGTGAAAAGGAGAATCTCCTGGCCCACGGCCAAGTCCTTGGCCGCCGGCGCATAGGCCGGGTCGAGCACGATCTCGGCCGGGGGGCGTTGTCGGTTTCAAATTTCGGGGCCGTAGCTTTGTCGGTGAGCGGCGAGCGCACCACGCCGATGACGGTGAGGCCAAGATCCATGGAAGCCTCCTTGGGCTGACGGTTTTTTCATAAAAGGAATTCAGGTCATGAGCCTTCTCTTGCGTCCATGGCGATTCCGGGGACCCGAGGCAGGGTCAGCTGGGTCGGGTGGAGCCGATGTAGATGCCGGCCAGGGCCAGGGCCACGCCGCACAGTTCCACCGGGCCGGTCGTCTTGCCGAAAAAACTCACGTCCCAGACATAGGACAAGGTGGGTTGCAAGAGCAGGATGAGCCCGGCCAGGGCCGGGCGGACGCCGGCCAGCCCGGTTGAAATAGCCAGCCAGCCGATGCCCTGCCCGATGATGCCAAGGCCCATGAGGGAAAAAAAGCTGGTCGCCGTCGGCAGGGCCAGACTGTCGCCCCCCAAAAGGACCACTGGAGCAAGCAGGACGGCCCCGGCCAGAGACAATACGGCCATGGCCGCCATGGGGCCGGCCCGGCCGCCGTCGGTGACGGCTTTTTTCAGGGTCAGGATGAACAGGCCATAGAATACGGCGGCAGACAGTCCGTAGCCGATGCCCAAACGGAATTCCGGGGTCTGACTGGCAAAGCCGTGGCCAACGACGAGATAGAGGCCGGCAATAGCCAGCCCCATGGCGGCCAGAAACACGGGCCGGGGAAGGCGGCGGGCCTGGATCGCGGCCACGAGGGTGATGAGAAAGACCTGGAAATTGGCGACCAGCGTGGCCAGTCCCGGTCCTATGTTGTTAATGCTGGCGTGCCAGCACAGCAGGTCGGCGCAGAAGAACACGGCGCAGGCCAGGGCCGGCCAGGCGAGGCTCCGACGTACAGCGGACAGGTTTCGCGTGGCGGCCAGCATGACGAGCAAGGTCAGGCCGCCAAAAAACATGCGGTAAAAGGCCGACACCGCCGGAGGGACGCCGGCCAGCTTCACGAACACAGCCGAAAAGCTGATAATGATCGCGCCGAAAAGAAGTTGTCCCATGAATCAGCCGAAGTGGTCGAAGCCGCGTTCGTTTATGGGTGCGCCGTTGAGCGTATACCCGGGGGTGGCGGTCAGGCGGCCGATGGGTTTGGCCTCGGGCAGGGCCGTGCGCAGGGCCGGCAGGGCGGCCGGAGTGATTGTTGCCAGCAGCGCATAGTCCTCGCCGCCAAAAAAGGCCACCTTTTCCGGCGGTCTTCCATGGCCGGCGGCGTGGGCCGTCACCTCCGGATGCAGGGTGGTCGGCGGGAAAAAGAGGTCTGCCCCGCAGCCCGAGGGAAGCAGGCGCGGCAGATCCTGGGCCAGCCCATCGGACACGTCCATGCAAGAGGTCACGCCGGGGATGGCGGCCAGGGCCAGGCCGGCTTCCAGACGCGGGACCGGGGACAGATGCGCAGCGACGGCGGCGGGCCAGTCGGCTGCGGCACGAAGGCCGTCCTTTTCCAGGACGGCCAACCCCACTCGGGCCAGCCCCAGGTCGCCCACAGACACGAGCACATCGCCGGCCGCGCCGCTCCCCCGGGTAAGCAGGCGTCCCGACGGACCAGGCGCGCCCCAGGCCGTGACGGACACGGCGATTTTGTCTCCCTTGGACAGGTCGCCGCCGACCAGGGGCACCTTGTGGCGGGCAGCCAGGGCAGCCATGCCGGCCAGCAGGGCGTCCCAGTAGTCGCGGTCAGCGTCGTCGGGACAGACCAGACCAAGGACAAAACCGGTCGGCACGGCTCCCATGGCCGCCACGTCGCTTATATTGACGGCCAGGGCCTTGGCCCCGACTTGGCCGGGGGTGAAATAGCGCCGTCGGAAATGGATGTCTTCCACAAAGAGGTCGGTGGTGACGCACAACTGTTGTGGACAGGCAATGATAGCGGCGTCATCGCCGCGCGGCAGGACAATGCCGTCTCCGGCGCGGGGAAAATGGCTGTCCAACAGGGCCAGAAAATCGTCTTCGGAAGTGATGCGGGCCATGAAAGTGGGGTCCTTTGGCCGGGGACGGGCGGCGTGACGGCGCGACGTCCCCGGCGTGGAGCGGTGGCAGGCGGGCTACAGGGGGCCGAAGGCGGCGGCGTAGCGGTCGCAAAATTCCTGCCAGGTGAATTGATGTTCCTGGGTGCCGTGCTTTTCCACGGCATAGGCCGCCGACACCGACCCGAGTCGGGCCGCGTCGGCCGGGGCCTTGCCCAGGGACAGGCCCTTGATAAAGCCGGCCCGGAAGGCGTCGCCGGCGCCGGTCGGGTCTTTGACGTCGGCCACGGGGCAGGGCGGGATGACGATTTCGGATGCTCCCTGGCGGATGACCGAGCCGTTTTCGCCAAGGGTGGTGATGACTGAGCCGGCCCGGGCCACGATCTCGGCCTGGGTCAGGCCCGTGGCATTCTGGATCAGCTGCAACTCGTAGTCGTTGGAGATGAGATAGGTTGCGCCGGTGAGCATTTCGGTCAACTGCTCGCCGGAAAAGGCCGGGATGTTCTGGCCGGGGTCGACCATGCAGGGAATGCCCTTGGCCTTGTAACGGCGGGCGTAGTCCTGCATGTCTTCGAGGTTGCCCGGGGCGAGGACCGCAAAGGCGTCGGCCGGATCGCAGTCGTCGACCGGGTATTCGGCCCGATGCTTCATGGCCCCGGGATTAAAGCCCGTGATCTGGTTGTCGGCCTTGTCCGTGGTGATGTAGGCCCCGGCCGTGAATTCGCTGTTGACCCGGCGAATGCCCTCCAGGGACAGGCCGCAGTGGCGAAGCCAGGCTTCGTAGGCGGCAAAATCCTTGCCGGCCGTGGCCACAATGGTCGGCGTTTCGCCCAAAAGACGCAGGCAGTAGGCGATGTTGCCGGCCGTGCCGCCGAACTTCTCTTCCAGGCCATCGACCAGGAAGCAGACGTTTAAGATATGGATTTTGTCGGGCAGGATGTGGTCGGCAAAGCTGCCCGGAAAGCTCATGATGCGGTCATAGGCCAGGGAGCCGGAAACGAGAATGCGCATGGGTGGCGTCTCCTTCATGCGGTTGGGTTGTCGCTGGGGGCTGTCTCGTCGTCGATCCAGCGCAGAAAATCGGGCAGCCCGCCGGTGATGGGCAGGATGACGATGCAGGGGACTTCGTAGGAGTGGAGCTCACGGACCCGTGCGGTCAGGGCCTCGGCCAGGGTATCGCGGGTCTTGGCAATGAGCACGGTCTCTTCGGCCGTCTCCACCGTCCCCTTCCAGCGGTAGATGGAGCGCATCCCGGGCAGGATGTTGGCGCAGGCGGCCAGACGTTCGGCCACCAGGGCACGGCCGATGCGCTCGGCCTGCTCGACGGACTCGGTGGTGACATAGGCGAGGACGACAGCCATAACGACTCCGGGGACGTTGGCGCAGCGCGGCCGGACTTAGGCCCGGGTCGGGATGCCGTGGATGCGCAGGTAGCGGTACAGGCTCTGCTTGCCAAGTTCCGACAGTTCGCAGGCCTTGTGGATGTCGCCGCCGGCGGTCTGCATGAGCAGTTTGAAATAGCGGTGCTCCACGTCCCTTTTGTAATCGTCAAAGGGAGTCAGCACCAGTTCCGGGCCGGCTCCGCCCTGTTCCTGGACCGGGAGCAACTCGTTGTCCTGGGCGGTGATCCCTTCCTGACGCCGGCCGCTCATGATGCGGATGCGGATTTCAGGGGGCAGGTGCTTGGGATACAGCGTTGGCTCGTACTGGGCGCGCACGATGATATTTTCCATGAGATTGACCAGTTCGCGCACATTGCCCGGCCAGTCGTATTCTTCCAGGCTGTCCAGGAATTCCGGAGAAAAGCCCTTGAGCGGCACCTTGTACTTCTTGCAGAAGGCATTCATGTAGTAAATGGCCAGCTCCCGGATGTCCTCGCCGCGATAGCGCAGGGCCGGGATATTCAAGTGCATGGTGCGCAGGCGAAAGAGCAGGTCGTTTCGGAAGTCGCCGGCAGCCACCAAGGTTTCGAGGTCCTTGTTGGTGGCGGCCACCAGCCGGAAATCGCTGGTCTCTTCTTCCTTGGCTCCGACCGGCCGGAAGCGGTGCTCCTGGAGCACGCGCAAAAAGGCCTTTTGCTGGGAAATGGGCAACTCGCCCACTTCATCGAGAAAAAGCGTGCCCTTGTCCGCCTGCTTGATCAGGCCTTCCTGCTTTTTCTCCGCCCCGGTAAAGGCTCCCTTGGCGTGGCCAAAGAGTACGGATTCGATGAGTGTTTCGGTCAGGCTGGAGCAGTCGACCACGACAAACGGCCCCTCGGCGCGTTCGCTGTTGTCGTGGATGGCCCGGGCAAAGAGTTCCTTGCCGGTGCCGGTTTCGCCGGTAATGAGCGTGTTGGCGTCGGAATTGGCGGCCTGGGCCACCAGATCGAGGCAGCTGGCCACGCGCGGGCTGTTGCCGATGATGCCTTCGCGTTTGAGCGCCACCGTGGGCGGGCGGTGGGCGAATTTCTCCTTGCGGTACTGCAGGGCGCGAATGAGCGGCAGGGTCATGGACTCGGCCGTGGCCGGCTTTTCGATGTAGTCCCAGGCCCCGTTTTTAATGGCCAGTTCCGCGCCGTTGGGGTAGCTCGCGCCGGTGAAAATGATGACTTCCGGGGCGCGTTCACGTTCGGTGATTTTGGGGATGGCAATGAGTCCGTTGCCGTCGGGCAGATCAACGTCGAGATAGAGGACGTCGTAAAATTCATGGTCCAGGGCATCAAGGCCTTTGGCCAGGGTTGGCTGGGTGGTCACCTCATGGCCCATGCTTTCGATGACCAGTTTGCATACCTCACGGATATGCGTGTCGTCGTCGATGACTAAAATCTTCGCCATGCCCCCTCCCTGTTGCAGCAAACGTCAAAGCTGTAAAGTGTAGCGAGGGTTTTGTCGAGACAGGGCCGGATTTTGGTCCGGCGGTATTTGACGCAGGCTCGGTCGATTCATACAGTGGCCGGGCAAGCAAGGAGGCGGCCATGACCGACGCGACCCCGACCCGGACCGATGCGGCCCCAGTGCGCAAGCGTCCCATTCTGGTCTGGATCATCTTTTTATTCTATTTGATAAGCTGTGTGCAGGTGATCGTGGCCATGTTTTTTGTCTCGGCCGGCGGCGTGGACATGGCCCCGGAGCAGCAGGCCTATCTGGCGAAATTCACAGCCATGGATCGGGTCATCGGCTACGCCAACGCCGGGATCACCCTGGTCGGCGTGACGCTCTTATTTTCCCTGCGCAAGCAAGCGGTCAACGTGCTGGCCCTGGCCTTTGCCCTCAATCTCTTTTCCACCGCCGTGGTCTGGTTTAAGACCGACCCGGCGGCGGTGACCAGCCCGACCGGGCTACTTGCCCAGGCCCTTGGCATTGGGATGCTTGGGCTGGTGGTCTTCTACTCCTGGCGACTCAACAAACGGGGGCTGCTGGCCTAGAGCCGGTCACCACGGCCACGTGGTAGTTCGCCGCCACGCCCCCATCCGCACCAAAGTGCGCCTCATAATACCGCACGAACTCCCGATACCGCCCCGGACTGGCCGCGCGCCGGCCGGCCGTGTGGGTCACGCCAGCACCCTTGAGGCTTTTTAAGAGTGCCCGCACGCTGTCGTGGACAACCGTGTGGCGCGTCTCCTCCATCTGCCAGACCACGCCGGGCAGGCTTTTGAGCATGTCCCGGTAATACGACGCCGGGCGCATGGGATAGACCGAGCCAAAGCCCGTGGCCCGCGACGCCTCTTCCAGCTCTCCCAGCGTTCCGGCCACGTACACGGCCAGGGCAAAGCCGCCGCCGGGCCGCAAGAGCCGCACATTGGCCGCAATCGAGGCGGCCGGATCGGCGTACCAGTGCATGGCCGAGGCCGAGGCCAGGAAATCAAACGTCCCCGGGGCAAAGGGGACGGCCTCGCCATTGGCGGCCAGCCGGCCCACATCTGCCGGCAGGGCGGCATGGCTGAGCATCCCGGGCGACAGGTCAAGGGCTACGTACAGACCGCCGGCAGCCAGCCGCGGGGCGAGCAGGCGGGTGAGCAGGCCGCTGCCGGTTCCGATCTCCAGCACCCGGCCGGTCAGGCGCTCGGGGCACAGCCCGGCCAGACCCTCGGCCACCCGGGCCTGGACAACGGCGGCGGCCTCGTAGCTGGCCCCGGCCCGGTCGAAACGGCGACGGATATCGGCAGACATCAGGGCCACAGCAGGCTCGCCAGCAGGGCAACCGCAGGGAAATGGCCGCCGGGATGGACCACGTGCGTCGCCCCGGGCAGGGCGGCCAGGACGTTGTCCACGGCGGCCGGGCGCACGATGCGGTCGGTTTCGCCCGAGACGACGATGACATGGCCGGCGGCCACGGGTGTGGGGTTGGCCTCGGAACTCAGCAGATAGTTTAGGGCAGCGGCGAGTGGTGCGGCCCAGGCCGGATTCCAGGCTGGGGAGCCTTTGATGCCGCAGTTTGTCCAAAAGCCGCGCACGGTCTCTTCGGGGGCTCTCGCCAGGCCAGCGGCCATGGCCCGGGTCAGGCGCGGCGGGAAACAGTCGGCAAAGCGCAGGAACGGGGAGAGAAGCACCACCCGTTCAAAGCGCGGCAATAGTTCGGGGGCGTGCTTGAGGATGATGTGCGCCCCGGTGGACCAGCCGCCGAGAACGCGGCCCGGGGAGGCGCGCAAAAAGGCCACGATGGCCGCCTCGTCGCCATCGAGAAACGGCGCGGCAAAGCGCCAGCGCCCCGAGAGGCCGGGAAAAAGCGTCTCGGGACCGGCAAAGCCGGAACAAAACAGCGTGTCGGTCATGGGAAAAAGGAAACCCGGAGCCTGGAAAAACCGAGGCGGATGCGTTTGAGGTCGTCGTCGGTCAGATCGGCCCGAAGCGACAGGCGAAGCCGGGCCGAGCCCTGGGGAACGGTTGGCGGACGCACGGCGGCGACCAGCAATCCTTCGCCGCGCAGCAAGGCCTGGGCATGCAGGGCCACCCGGTTTCGGCCGCAGGCCACGGGAATGATCTGGGTGGTGGAGCCCATGGTGTCAAAGCCCAGGCTGATTAAGTGGTCGCGCACTTCCTTGGACAGGCGCATAAGCCGCGCGCCCAGGCCGTGGTTGGACTTGATGTGGCGCAGGGCGGCCAGGGAGGCGGCCAGTACGGCCGGCGGCAGGGCCGTGGAAAAAATGAACGAGCGGCCCCGGTTGCGAAGAAGTTCGATGGTCTCGATCCGGGCGGCCACATAGCCGCCAAGAGACCCCAGCGCCTTGGAGAGCGTCCCCACATGGACGTCCACATCGTCGGACAACCCCAGGGCCGCCGCCAGTCCACGCCCCCGACCCAGCACCCCCATGGCGTGGGCCTCGTCCACCACGATGAGCGCCCCGTGGGCTTTGCCAAGCTCGACCAATCGCGCTAAGGGGGCCACGTCGCCGTCCATGCTGAACACCGTGTCGGTGACGATGATCTTTTTTTCGACCAGGGCCTCACGTTGCAGCAACCGCTCCAGGTGGTCCATGTCCAGGTGGCGGTAGCGCACCATCCGCGCCCCGGACAGCAGGATGCCGTCGACGATGCTGGCATGGTTGAGGCGGTCGGAGAATACCGCGGTGCGGCGGTCGGCCAGGGCAGAGAAAACGGCCAGATTGGCGGCATAGCCGCTGCCGGTGACCAGGGCCGCTTCCTGGTATTTGAAGGTGGCCAGTTCCGCTTCCAGGGTTTCGGCCAGGGCGAAGTTGCCGGTGATCAGCCGCGAGGCCCCGGACGAGCAGCCGTGACGGGCCAGTCCCTTGGCCGAGGCTTCAATGAGTTCGGGGTGGCTGGAAAGCCCCAGGTAGTTGTTGGAGGCGAGATTTAACAGCCGGGTGCCCGAATAGAGGACTTCCCGGGCCGCACCGTCATCGACTGGCGGGATGGTCCGATAGCTGTCCGAGTTGCGAAGCGTGGCTGCTTCGGGGACGATATATTTACCGAAAAAGGATGTGCTCATGTCTCACGTTGTCGGGAAGGAGGCCATGCGGATCTGGCATCCCTGCACCCAGATGAAGGACCACGAGAATTATCCTCCCGTCTTTATCGACCGGGGTCAAGGGATTTACCTCTATGACCGGGAGGGCCGGGCCTATATCGACGCCATTTCCTCGTGGTGGGTCAACCTCTTTGGTCATGCCAATCCCCGCATCACCCGGGCGGTGGGTGAGCAACTGGCTCGTCTCGAGCATGTCATTTTCGCCGGCTGCACCCACGGCCCGGCCGAAGAACTGGCCACGCGCCTTTTGGCCGTGGTCCCGGCCGGACTTTCCCGGGTCTTTTTTGCCGACAACGGCTCTTGCGCCGTGGAAGCGGCGCTCAAAATGAGCCACGCCTCCTGGCGCAACCTGGGCCATCCGGAGAAGTGCCGGTTTATCTACCTCACCAACGGCTACCACGGCGAGACGGCCGGGGCCTTGGGCGTGTGCGGCGATGCGCTCTATGCCGCGCCCTTTGCCCCGCTGGTTGTGCCGCAAATCGAGGTGGCCGGGCCGGTGTGCCATGCCTGTCCCTGCGGCAAAACCCGCCAGACTTGCCAGGCCGAGTGTTTTGGTCCCATGCAGGCGGCCATCGAAGCCAACGCCGAGGTACTCTCCGGGATCATCATCGAACCGCTGGTGCAGTGCGCCGGCAATTTCCACATGCACCCGCCGGCCTACCTGTCCAGGCTGCGTCGGGCGGCCACGGCCGCCGGCTGCCATCTGATTGCCGACGAGATCGCCGTGGGCTTTGGTCGCACCGGCACCATGTTCGCCTGCGAGCAGGCCGACGTGTCGCCGGATTTCCTGTGCCTGTCCAAGGGCATCACCAGTGGCACGCTGCCGCTGTCGTGCGTTTTGACCACCGACGCAGTCTTTGACGCCTTTTACCACGACTACGCCGAGGACAAGGCCTTCCTGCACAGTCACAGCTATACGGGCAATCCGCTGGCCTGCGCCGCCGCCTGCGAGACCCTGCGCATTTTTGAGGAAGACGACGTGATCGCGGCCAACAAGCCCAAGATCGCCCATTTGCAGGCGGCCGTGCGCGAGCGTTTTGCCGGACATCGCCACGTGTCCGACATCCGGTCCACCGGCTGGATCACGGCCGTCTCCCTGGCCGCCGACCCGGAAAAAGGCACGGCTTTTGACGGGCGGGAGCGCACCGGCTTTCGCATCTACCGCGAGGCCATCAAGCGCGGGGCTTGGTTGCGAAATCTCGGCGATATGATCTATTTCATGCCGCCGTATGTGATTACTCTGGAAGAAATCGACAAGCTGACCGACATCGCGTTCGATGCGGTCGAGGCGGTGCTCGGATGACGCGCTATTTCATTACCGGAACTGGAACCGGCATCGGCAAATCGTATTTTTCGGCCCTTTTCGCCCAAAAGCTCACAGCCGAGGGCCAGACGGTGCGCTACATCAAACCCGTGGCCACCGGGTTTCCCGAGGATGATGACGCAGCCTTTGTGGCCAAGCAGGCGGGACTTACTGCCGCAGACGCGGTGACACTCTACACGGCCGCCGAACCGGCCTCGCCGTGTTTCGTCTTTGACCCGTTTCCCTTTGCCGAATGCGTGGGCCGGATCGAGGCCTTAAGCGCGGACCGCGACGCGGTGCTGGTCGAAAGCGCCGGCGGGCTGGCCGTGCCCCTGGGCCAGCGGCGCTACAACTATCATTTCGCCCTGGAACTGGGCCTGGAAGTGATCCTGGTCGTGCCCAACCGCCTGGGCTGCCTGTCCGACGCCATCGTCTACGGCCATTTCGCCAAGCGCCACAAGCTGGCGCTGTCGGCCATCGCCCTAAACGACCATTTCGCAGCCAACGCCCGCGAGGCCGACCGCAACGCGGCAGTCATTGCCGAGCATTATACGAGCCAGACGATGTATCGGTTTGACGCGGCATTTATGTAGTGGGAGGGAAAGAAGCCTCCGGCGGCCAAAGGGGTGACCCCTTTGGAATCCCACCTGGGGTGCGTTTGATTTGACCGGGTGTACTGCCCAGTCGGTGAACTGAAGTTGGAGAAGACAAGACGGGGAGAGGCCGGGTCCGTACTTTGTTGCAAAAGCCGCAATGTGAAATCCGGGGGCCTGGGACCAGATGGCACAGGCCCCCGGAATCGTCTTATTCCCCCCGCCCGAGCATCTCCATCGCCGCATCGACGCTTTTCCCTTCGTGCACAATGGCCGTCACCGCCGCCAGCAGTTTGGCCGGGTCCGGGTCCTGGAAGATGTTGCGGCCAACAGACAGGCCGGAGCCGCCGGCCATGACGCTGTCGGCGATCATGGTCAGGAAGCCGCGGGTGGTGTCGGTCTTGGGACCGCCGGCAATGACCACCGGCACGCAGCAGCCGGCCACCACCTTGGCAAAGCTGTCCGGGTCGCCGGTGTAGGGCACTTTGACGATGTCGGCCCCAAGCTCGTTGCCCACCCGGGCGCAGTGGGCCACCACGTCGGCGTCGAACTCGTTGGAAATCTTCGGCCCCCGGGCGTACATCATGGCCAGCACCGGAATGCCCCAGGACACGGCCGCCTCGGTGACCCGACCCATGTCGTCAAGCATGCGGGCCTCGGTGGCGTCGCCGAGATTGACGTGGACCGAGACGGCGTCGGCCCCCAGGCGCATGCCTTCTTCCACCGTGCACACCAGGGTCTTGGCGTTGGGGAAGGGGGACAGGCTGGTGCTGGCTGAGAGATGGATGATCAGCCCGACGTCGCGGCCGCGCGCCCGGTGGCCGCAGCGCACAACGCCCTTGTGCATGAGCACGGCATTGGCTCCGCCGGCCACAATGTTGGTCACGGTCTCGCGCATGTCGGCGATGCCCGCGATGGGACCGACGGTGACGCCGTGATCGAGTGGCACGATGATGGTCCGGCCGGTGTCGCGGTTGATGATGCGCTCAAGACGGATGGATTTGCCGATGGTCATGGTGGTTCTCCCTGGCGGTTGTCGCCTGGAGCCGGGACCCGGCAGCGCTTATGAAAAAGGGCCGCCGGGCATGTTGCCCGCGGCCCTTGTCGGCGGAGTTTTGCGGTGTGGCCCTATCTGGCCCCACCACCCGCCAAGCCGCGAGCGCGAAGGCCGTAATAATAATACGGTCCGAAAAAAGCGAGGCGCGTGGCGGTCTGACGAGTCTGCATGGGCCGAATCTAAGCGCAAACCGGGCGGCCCGTCAAGAGCCGGTGTAGCCCGACGGCGGCAGCACCGGCGGCGACTGGGGCGCAACCAGCCCTTCGTTCAGGATGGTCCGGGCATCTTCCTGGGGACCTGCCCCGGGAACCATGCGGTTGTTGCCGTCAATGCCCGGGGCCACCTGCCAGCCTTTCTGCCAGTGTCCGGCCTGGCCCTCGTAACGCCTGGCCGCATCGCAGCGGCCGGCGCAAGGCGGGCAGGAGGCGTTGCAGAGCTGGCTGGGCACGATGTCGGTGGCCGTTCCGGTGTCGATGACGCAGACCTCATGGCCGGCGGCGTCCACACAGGAGAAAAGGCCGTAGGCCTGGGCCGGCCCGGCCAGAGCCAGGCAGGCGATAACAACCAAGGCACGAAAAACTGACGGCATGGCGACCTCCGTGGCGGATGTCAGGCAATGCGCTCGATATCCGCCCCGACGTTACGAAGTTTCACTTCCATGGCCTCATAGCCCCGATCCAGATGGTACACGCGCTGAATGAGCGTCTCGCCCTGGGCGGCCAGACCAGCCAGGACCAGCGAGGCGCTGGCCCGCAGATCGGAGGCCATGACCGGCGCGCCGGTGAGGCCCTTGGCTCCCCGGATAAAGGCGGTCTGGGAGGAGGTGCGGACCTGCGCGCCCAGGCGGACCAGTTCCTGGACATGCATGAAGCGGTTTTCGAAAATGGTTTCGCGGATGGAGCTGGACCCCATGGCCACGCACATAAGCGACATGATCTGCGCCTGTACGTCGGTGGGAAAACCGGGATAGGGCTGGGTTGCCACATCCACGCCAATGAGCTGTTCGCGGCGGCGCACCACCACGCCGGCATTGGTGGCCTCGATGGCAACGCCCATCTCCCTAAGCTTGGAGACCACGGCGTCGAGTTCCATAAACGGGCAGCACTCCAGGCGCAGTTCGCCATCGGTGATGGCTGCCGCGATCATGTAGGTGGCGGCTTCGATGCGATCGGGCATGACGCTGTAGACGCCGCCGCCAAGGCTTGGAACGCCCTCAATGGTGATGACCGAGGTGCCGTGCCCGGTGATCCTGGCCCCCATGGCGTTAAGGAAATCGGCCAGATCAGCCACTTCCGGCTCACGGGCGGCATTTTCCAGGACCGTTGTGCCCTGGGCCAGACTGGCGGCCATGAGCAGGTTTTCCGTGCCGCCGACGGTCGGGAAGTCGAAAATGATATCCGCCCCGGTCAGGCCGTCGCAACGGCCTTCGATATAGCCGGCCTCCAGGGTGAAGGTGGCTCCCATCTTTTCCAGGGCGGTCAGGTGCAGGTTGACCGGCCGGGCGCCAATGGCGCAGCCGCCGGGCAGGGCGACCCGGGCGTGGCCGGTGCGGGCCAGAAGCGGACCAAGGACGAGCACCGAGGCGCGCATGGTGCGCACCAGATCGTAGGGGGCCTCCGGATTTAACGTCGTGGACGGTTCCATGGTGACGGTATTGCCCTCGAAGGTGGAGGGACAGCCGAGGATGTCGTTGAGTTTGAGGGTGGTATGGATGTCGCGCAGGCGGGGCACATTGTGGACCACAGCCTGCTTGGTGAGCAGCGGCGCGGCAAGGAGGATGGGCAGGGCGGCGTTTTTCGAGCCGCTGACCCGGATGGGACCATGAAGGGGCTTGCCGCCCCGGATGAGCAGTTTATCCATAAAACGATCCTTAGCTGGTTTGGGTAGGAGTGGCAAGAAACGGCGGGGTCGCTTGCCAAGCAACGATAGCGCGGCCGGCCCTTTTGGGCAAGTGAGGGAAAAACCTGTTGACAATGAACCGGCTGCTGGTTAAATACCTCCTTCTTCGTCAGTGGTGGCTGTAGCTCAGTTGGTAGAGTCCCAGGTTGTGGCCCTGGTTGTCGTGGGTTCGAGCCCCATCAGTCACCCCAGTAATTTTCCTTGAAAAAGGCCCGGTTAACCGCCGGGCCTTTTTGTTTCGGCATGGCTGACGGACAGAAGGGATAATCAGGGGCACATAAAAAAGCCCCGGACGAGCCGGGGCCATGGTTTCGGGCGGACGCGGGTTAGCGCAGCACTTTCTTGACCACGGCCAGGAGCTGGTCCGGGGTGAATGGTTTGACGATCCAACCGGTTGCTCCGGCGGATTTCCCTTCGGCCTTCTTGCCGGCCTGGGATTCGGTGGTCAGCATGACGACCGGGATAAATTTGTAGGCAGCCTGAGCCCGAATGCCCTTGATCAGACCGATGCCGTCAAGATTGGGCATATTGAGGTCGGTGAGGACCATGTCAATGGTGCCGGTGAGTTTGGATAAGGCATCTTTGCCGTCACAAGCTTCGATGACGTCGTAGCCTTCCTTTTTCAGCGTAAAGGCCACCATTTGCCTGACGCTGGCCGAATCATCCACAGTCATGATACGCTTAGCCATTTCGTCCCTCATCGGAAAAAAAGTTTGTGAGTTGGGGCGTTTGCATGAATCCTGAGACCCGGGCGGCTGCTAGGGCTGCCTGGGATACGGGGCCGTGGCGGGTCAGGACGCCGCCGTTTTGTTCCAGGGTGATCGCCGTGGACAGCAGCAGTTGCAGGAAGGTGATGTCAGCTTCTTCGACTGCAGAAATATCAAGGGCCAGGTTTGGGGCCGTGGCCAGTGCTGCCAGCAGGGCGTCTCGCAGGGCGGCAGCGTGTTCCACACTGCATTTTCCGGCAATGCCAAGGACGAGCCTTGTGCCGTCCGTGCGTTGGGTCAGTTCCATGGCCACTCCTCGAAAACCCGCCTACTGCGGGAGTGTACGAAAGGGTTCGCTTCCATGCAAGCGGCTCTCTTCACGAGCGCGCACGAATCGGACGAGTTGGGGGACATCGAGGATAAGCGAGATGCTGCCGTCCCCATTGATGGTTGTGCCGGAAATCCACTTGAGATGGCGGTAGCAGTCGTCCAGGCTCTTGATGACGGCCTGTTGCCGGCCGATGACCCGATCCACGCAAAACCCCACCATCTCGCCTTCGGTCTCGGTCATGACCACCCGTTCGTAACCTGGTTGCTCACCGGGAACGGCAAACAGCCGGCGCAGGCTGACCACCGGCACCATTTCACCCATACGTTCCAGGGTTTCCACCGTGCGCACCGCATTGGCCACGAACCGTTCCTGGAAGCCCCGCAGGTTGACCAGGGGGACGATGAAGGAATCGCCGCCCACCATGACGTTGAAGCCGTCGATGATGGCCAGGGTCAGGGGCAGCCGGATGGTAACGGTGGTCCCTTTGCCCAGAACGCTGTCGAGTTCGACGGTGCCGCGAAGGGCCTCGATGTTGCGTTTGACCACATCCATGCCCACGCCCCGGCCGGACACGTCGGACACTGTGGCGGCGGTGGAAAAGCCCGGCATGAAGATACAGTCGAGGAGTTCTTTTTCCGTGGGTTCGGCGTCCGCGGCGATCAGCCCGCGCTCGATGGCCTTGCGGCGCACGATCGCCGGATCAATGCCGTGCCCGTCGTCGGCAATGGTGATGACCACATTGCCGGCCGAGTGCGCGGCCGAGAGAGTAATGCGTCCACGCCGGGTCTTGCCGGCAGCCTCCCGGTCGGCGGGCGGCTCCAGGCCATGGTCAAGACTGTTGCGCAGCAGATGGACGAGCGGGTCCTTGATGCGGTCAATCACAGTCTTGTCCAACTCGGTTTCGCCGCCATGGGCCACGAATTCCACGTCCTTGCCGAGACTCTCGGCCAGATCGCGGGTCAGCCGGGTGAACTGGCTGAACACCGAGCCGATGGGCAGCATGCGAAGGCCCAGGGCCACATCACGCAGGTTGTCGGTCAGGCGCTCAAGATCCTCATCCACCTCGGTCACGGTGGTCAGGTCCCGGGCCTTGGCGGCCTGCCGCAAACGGGATTGCAGGATGACCAGTTCACCGACCATGCTCACCAGACTGTCCAGCCGGCCGGCGTCCACGCGCAAGGTGGCCGCAGCGGCCGCTGCAGGCTGTCGCGCAGGAGCGGGTTTGCCCGGGTCGTGCTGGATATTTTGCGTCTGGGCTTTGAGCTTAGCGGTTTCGATAACTGCTGCCTTGGCGGCAAAAGCGGCCTCCAGGTGGCGGCGGACCGTGTCGCTGTCGGTTGCATCCTGACCGATGAGCGTTGCCAACAGTTCGTCAAGGTCGCTGCTGCGAAGGGTGCCGGTGTATACGCGGTGGATGGAGACATCGGAATCGCCTTCCACGAAGATGAAGACATCCCGCAGGCTTTCGCTGCTGCAGGGGGTACATACAAGCAGGTCGAAAACGCCATAAACGGCCTCGGGGTCGTAGTCGGCTTCGTCGAGGCCAGGGATGGGACCGTGACGTAGGACGCGTATCAGGCCCATGGTGTCCATTTCTGCCAGCAGACGAACAGGATCGTTGCCGGTATGCAACATGGCCGGCGCAGGGCGAAGCCGCACCCAGTAGATGCCGGGGGGGCCGGATAGGGACGGACAGGCATAGATATCGGTTTCGCTCGGCAGGTGAACATGCTGGGCGGTTTTGGCAGCTTCGGCAGCTTCGGCTGCGTGGCTGCCGGCAGGCAGGTAGGCGGCAAAGGAGGCGAGCAGGGCATCGGAGGCTGCGCGCAACTCCGTCCCCGCGCTGTCCCTGGGCGCTTCGAGCAGGGACAGAATATGGTCCTTGGCCTCCAGAGTCAGGGTCAAAAGCTCTTTGGTCATGGGCAGTTCGCCGGAGCGCACCCGGTCCAGGACGGTTTCGACATCGTGGGTGAAGCGGGATATTTCGTCGAAACCGAACATCGCGCCGCCGCCCTTGATGGTGTGCATGGCCCGAAAGCAGGCGTCCAGCCGTTCCGCATCGCCGGGACTGGTTTCCAGTTCAAGCAGACCGCGCTCAAGTTCGCCCAGCAGTTCCCGGGTCTCCTCGACATAAAGTCCAATGGACGGATCAAAATCCGACATGGGCTGCCTCCATGACGTCCGCTGTCGCCACTGCGGCGTTATGGTCCGGTGTTTTAAAAGCGCTCAAACTGCTCATCTTCACCCTCCATGTCGATGGATAGGGCGGCAGCCTTGGTTTTTTGTCCCGAAGGCCTCGCGGTGGGGCGCGCCGGGGCCGGCTTGGCGCGTTTGGGGCCTGTTACGGCCTTGGGACGGAGCGAGGTCGGGCGTGCCGTGTTGTCGAGGCGGAAATAGGAGATGCTGGCTTGGAGTTGTTCGGCCTGGGCGGAGAGCTCCTCGGAAGTGGAGGCCAGTTCCTCGGAGGCCGAGGCATTTTGCTGGATGACTTGATCGAGTTGCTGCAGGGCCTTGTTGACCTGGGATGAGCCGGTGGATTGTTCCTGGCTGGCGGCGTTTATTTCCTGGACGAGATCGGCGGTGCGCTGGATGTCCGGGACGAGTTTGCCAAGCAGCTCCCCGGCCCGTTCGGCCACGCTGGTGGAGGAGCGCGACAGTTGGGTGATTTCCGAGGCCGCCGCCTGACTGCGTTCGGCCAGTTTGCGGACTTCGGCGGCAACCACGGCAAAACCCCGGCCGTGTTCGCCGGCCCGGGCCGCTTCCACCGCGGCATTTAAGGCCAGCAGGTCGGTTTGCCGGGCGATTTCCTCGATAATCGAGATCTTGCCGGCGATTTCCTTCATGGCGGCCACGGCCTGGGTCACGGCCTGGCCGGATTCACGGGCGTCGCCGGCAGCCTTGATGGCGATGGATTCGGTCTGGCTGGCGTTGTCGGCGTTCTGGCTGATGCTGGAGGCCATTTCTTCCATGGCTGAGGAGGATTCTTCCACGGCCGAGGCCTGTTCGGTGGCCCCCTGGGAAAGCGACTCAGCCGAGGCGCTCATTTCCTCGCTGCCCGAGGCGACATTTTCGGCTCCGGATTGCACCTCACCCACCACGTCGCGCAGGCGTTCAATCATTTCAAGCATACTACGCAACAAAACGTCTTTGTCCGACCGGGGCGTGACGGCAACGCTCAGGTCGCCGTCGGCCAGGCTGCCGGCCACGGCGGCGGCCATGCGTTCGGCCGCAATCATGCGCTCCATGGCGGCAAGCAGCGTGCCGATTTCGTCGCGGCTGTCGATGACCACGTCCACGTCGAGATCGCCGTGGGAGACGGCCTCGGCCACGGTGATGGCGCCACGGATGCCACGCAGGATGCCCCGGGTGATGAGGACGGCGAACAGGATGCCAAGCAGCACAGCTGCGGCCGAAACGCCGAGGCTTTCCAGATTGGCCAGGCGGGCTTCGTCGGCCATGCTGGCTTTTTGGGATTCCACGGCTTCGTCAGCCATCTTGCCGGCCTTGTCGGCAGCGGCAGCCATGTCCTTGACCACGGCCGCCTGGGCATCCGCCGCCTGGACAAAACCGTCCATCCGGTTTTTGTAGGCCTCGGCTTTGGATACCAGTTCGGCCATGAGGGTCCGATCTTCGGCGGTGGTCAGCAGGGGAGATGTTTCGCGGGAGACGGCCACGAGCTTGTCAAGGATGGAGTGGGCGGCGTCCATGCGCGTCTTGTCGCCGCGCCACAGATAATACAGCACCTCGATCCGGGCGCGCAGAAACTGTTGCTCAATGGCATCGAGCTTGCTGCGAAGGCTCCCGAGCCGGTTTATATTCTCACTGCCGGAATCAGAAGTCTTTTTTTGCTGTTCGCTCAGCCGGTTGATAAGTTCTTCAGTGACTTTTTGCAGGGAGTTGGCGGATTCGACAACGACCTTCAACGTTTCCTCTCGATTCTTTTCACTCTCAAGATAGCGTGAAAGTCCGGTCTCATAGGCAGTAGCCGCCGCTACAAAGTTTTCCATGCGTTCGATATTTTTCGGATCTTTCAGAGATCGCTTGAGAGTTTGGGCGCTCTCCCGGGCATTTCCAAGATGTTTGCGAAAACTGTCGAGCTTGGACGCATCTTTGTAGTTGACGAAGTAAAGCATATCCAGCCGGGCATTGGTAACGCCGTCGCTGATGGTGTTGACGGTGTCCGTTTTGTCAACGCGTGACAGCATATCCCCAAGGCTCAGATAGGAAATGACGGATATAGTGATGCTGAAGACAATCAGCAGGGCGAATCCCGATCCAAGTTTGAAGGCAAGACCACGATTTCGAAACATCACGCACTTCCAGGTTCGTGTTGTAAACGAGAGTCTCATCCATTGGGGCAAGCGTACCCAGCAAGGCTGGCGTCCATTGGCGATGTCGCCGATTGGGCCTCGCTGGCACGGGCCGGCGGGAATGCTACCGGAAAAAATCTTCGTCCGATCCGGTTGGCGTCGCTTCTGGGGGTGGCTGCGTTGCATCCCCCATCATGCGGGACAGATCCTGGACCTCGTCGCTGGAGAAGACCTTGTCGACGTCAAGGACCAGTAGAAACCGCTCGCCATGTTTGCCGATGCCTCGGATGAAATCGGCCCGGACTGCGGCTCCCATGCGCGGCGGCGGATCAATGCGGTCGGTTTCCAGTTCCAGGACTTCCTTGACCGAATCGGCCAGGGCGCCCATGACCGACAGGGTGTCGTCCTTCTTGATTTCCACGATGACAATGCGCGTGTTGAGCGTGCGTTCAACCTGTCCCAAACCGAATTTCATCCGTAAATCGACGACAGGAACGGCGCTGCCGCGCACATTGACCACTCCGCGCATGTATTCCGGGGTCTGGGGGATACGGGTGATATCCGTATAGTCGAGAATTTCCCGGACCGAGAAGATGTCGATGGCGAAGAGCTCGTCCCCGAGGGTCAACGTGAGAAAGCGCTGGCTGCCGTATTGGGCGTCCTGGGCCATATGATGCTCCCTTTGGTTCCTGCTCCGTGGTGTGATTTGTTATGAATGCTATCTAGTTGGTTCGATACAGGTAATTTGCGACAAAGACAACGCCTTTATTCGTATTTCACACGTCTGGGGCCATATTGGCACCATACTGCCTGTTGGTCAAAATGTAGGGCGACCCCGTTTCTTTGTACTCCACTTTCCCGCGATTTTCTTCTAGGCTGGCGGAAACGAGCGAGGAAGCCATGCCCCCGAAAAACGCCACTGCGGCCGCTGTCGGCAAAACACTGGAAGATCGGCGTGATCAGGCCCGTGAAGCCGCGCTTAAGGAACTGAAAGCCCTGCGCAACGATTTAAATACCCTGGAGGCTGTTCTGTCGGGACGGCGTCGGAAGGCTGATTTTTCTCCTTTTGATGTGGTGCACGGTGCTTTTGAGATTTTTCGCCATGCCGCTTCGGTTTTTGATGCCGAAGACATGTTGGCCACCTGCGCCCGGGAACTGGATGCCGCCAAGGCCCTGGAATATCTCCAGCGCCACGGGGCCAACGAGTTGGTCAAGCCGGCCGGTTGGCACTGGATCTCGCCGCGCGGCGAGATGCATTATCTGGGCAAGGCGGAGGAAACCGACAAGGCCGCTGAAAAGCTTGCTGTCCTGATCCAGTCCGGCAAACGACCAAAACGACGAGACAAGTCGGCCGAAGCCGACGCCGGAGACGCTCCGGCCGAGGCTGCGGCCTCCCCTGAGGCATGATAATCGCGAGGGGCGGCAGGTTTTTTTGCTGGTTGCGCCGGGCGGCAGCGGCGGGCTTGGTGTGTCTGGTCCTGACCGGGTGTTCCGACGAGCCGGCCGGAGACGACGGAGGGCGCGTGACCGGCAAGACGCCGGTGGTGCGCCCGGAAGACGTCTATGGTCCAAACGGCGGCCGGGCGGCGGTGCTGTCTCCGGATTATCGTCAGGACATGACGCCGGGGCCGGCTGCCGGGTCCGTGGCGGCCGTCGGACCGGGGCCGTCCGGCCGGGAGACGGCGGGGGAGCCAGCTGCCGGACGGCTTTTTGCCGTCAACCCCGCCCCGGCTCCTGGCGCGTCGTCGACGCCTGCCCCCATGGCCCCTGGCGTTGCCTCGGGAAAAGGAGCGATCGCGGACAAGGCGTCCTCATCTGGCCAACCGGCAACCGGGGGGGCGGCCTTGTCGCCGACGCAGCAACCGGGCCGGACCGTGGCTGCAACGCCGGCTGAGCAACCGGCGACGATGCCGGCGTCCGGAACCTCCGGAACCTCTGGAACCTCTGGGGCCACGGGGGCCACGGGTCGGGCCTCGACAGGATTCCCTGCGGCCGATTCCCGTCAGCTCGTGCTGGTGACGGCCGCAGATTTTCAAGCGACCCGGGGGACGCTGCGGCGGTTGACGCGAAGCGGCCCGGGGTCGCCCTGGACCGAAACCGGGCCGCCCGTGCCGTGCCAGCTGGGCCGCAAGGGACTTGGCCTGGGACGTGGGCTGGGGCAGGTGTTGTCCGGCGGACCGGTCAAGCGTCAGGGCGACGGCCGCACCCCGGCCGGACTTTTTGCCCTGCCGGCGGCCTTTGGCTATGCCGGCGCAGAGACGGCTGCGGCTGCCGGGGTCCGTCTGCCCTATGTCGCCGTGACGGACCGCGTTTCCTGCGTGACCGACACGGGGTCGCCGCTCTTCGGCCGTGTCGTCGGCCCGGAGGAGCGCCCCGAAGGGGGACTTCGCCAGGACCGCATGGTCCGTGACGATGCTGCCAACGTCTGGGGCGTGGTCATCGGGCACAACAGCGAAACCATCGACCCCGAAGGCGGAACCTGCCTGTTTGTCAACGTGCGCCCGGCCGACGGCCCGCCGACCGGCGGCAGCATCGCCATCCCGTCCGACCAGGCCGCCGCCCTGGTCGCCTGGCTCGATCCCGGGGCCAAGCCGCTTTTGGCCGTTTTGCCCCAAGCCGAATACCGCGCCCTGGCGGCCGCCTGGGGACTGCCGTAACTCACGCCTCGGCCTCGGACGGCAGCCAGGAAGGGGCGGAGTGCAGCGAAGCCTGGGTCAAAGCGACCGGCAGGGCCAAGGCCGTCATCTGGTGATAGCCGAGTTTCGGACCCAAAAGGCCGTCAGTGACCGGCATCCTGGCCTGCAACGTCGCGGTGGGCTGCGGGTCAAGGCCATGGGCTGTTGCCATTTTGGCATAGACGGCCTGGGTGTTGGCCAGTTCGGCTTCGGTTTCCCCGACGATGGGGAGGCCGTCTTCACTGGTCCCGATGACCGGGTGGCTGTAGAAATCCTCCCAGGCGGCACTGCGCCCGGTGGTCGTGGCGTTTGCTTGTGTGTCCGGGGCTGCGGCGAGGGCATTGTCTGCAAGCACTGCGGCAAATTGCGAGGCAGATGCGGCAGCGGTGTTGTTTGGTTCGGTTCGGGCGAGATCGCGGGCTGTTGCAAGGGTGCTGGCAATGGCATCGGCGGTGGCGAGCATGGCTGACCTTTCCCTTGGCTTGATGGGTGGGTAAAAAAATCCTGCCGGCGTAACCAAGCAAGAAATATTCCATCTATTTTGAGCAGGAAGGCGTGGCGTTGCGGTTGGACGGCCAGGCCCTTGCCGGAACATTCCGGAGGGCGAGGGCGTCAACTGGACCGGGAGTCGTTGTGGAAAGGAAGTGCGGACGCCAGGCCGTGAGTCTGGCCGCGAAGGCGGGGCAAATCGTACCGCCGGTGCGTTCAGGACGCAGTATACCGGGCGATGATCCGCTCAATGACGGCTGTGGTGGACAGGCCCGGCGCCAGGGGCAGGCTCGCCACCCGGCCGCCCCGGGCGGTGACGACATCGCCGCCGACAATGGCCGAAACCGGCCAGTCGCCGCCTTTGACCAGCACGTCGGGCAGGACGGCCTCAATAAGTTCAAGCGGCGTGTCTTCGGCAAAAGGCGACACGAAATCCACGCAGGCCAGCCCGGCCAGGACGTAGGCCCGCTCGGCTACAGGCGTGATCGGCCGGCGCGCGCCTTTGAGGCGGACCACCGAGGCGTCGTCGTTTAATCCGACCACCAGCAGATCGCCCAGGGTCCTGGCCCGGGTCAGCACGTCCACATGGCCGGCATGGAGCAGATCGAAGCAGCCGTTGGTGAAAACGACCGTGCGCCCCGGCCGCACCCGGGCAAGGGCAGCGACCAGGGCCTCCCGGGGCAGAATTTTTTCGTGCTCAAATGTCATGGCGTCTGCGGCGTAGGCGTTCCTGGCGGCCGAAAAAGACCAGCTCCAACCAGTCCAGGCCAAAGAGCAACGTCTCCTCCTCATCGGCCATGATGCGCTCCTGGCGGGCGGCATCAATCTCCACGAGATTGAAAATGCCCATCTTGCCGATCAGGTCCCGGAATTCGTCGGGCAGATACTGGGCCAGCCAGACCATCTGGATCTGTTTGGGCGAAAGTCCGACGCCCTTGCCCCGGGTCAGCGCCATAAGAAACATGTAGCGGTCGTTAAACCGATTGTAGACGGCCAGATCCTGGTCGGCCAGCCAGCCGGCGCTGCTCCAGTCCTTCGTTTCCTCAAAGCCCTGGCAATGCGGTTCGCGCACGACGAAAAACTGTTCGATGACCTGTCCGTCGTCGTCGAGCTTGGTGGCCCGGCCCAGAGGATAGGTGCGGCAGGCCCCGGGGCGGTCGCCGTAGATTTTGCAGCCCTCGGGCGACACAAAGGGACAGCGCTTCTGGCGTTCCTCGCGCATTTTCAGGTGCAGCATGGGAAAGCCGGTATCCGGAGCTTCGAAGCGACGGGCAAAGTGGTTGATCAGATCGGCCGGCGACACGCCGAGGGCCCGGCGCAGGCGCAGGGCGTCATAGGGCGTGAGCATGAGCGTCAGGTCCGAGCAGCAGGCATTAAAGCACGGCACCTCGGGATGGCAGGCAAACTGGAAGGTCTCGCCGGCTTTCAGTTCCGGCAGGGACTTGAGAAATGCTTCGGTGGCGTCGGCCTCGTTTTCGGCCAGCGCGGAGTTCAAGTCTTTCATGGCGGCAGTGCTCCTTGCCAGGAGCCTTTAGCGCCCCTGGCCGTCCCTTGGCAACCGGGCACGCCGCCGTCCCGCCTTGACAGGGCCTTTAAAAACAGGGACCTTGAAGCAATCGGTCATGGGATTTTGCCGCATGGCCGGCTAGAGGACGAGCCGCCGGCGCGGGTCATAGGACCCTTACTCCCGCCCAACGGCCAAGCTCAAGCGCAGCGGACAGGCGAGACATGCGCCGCGCGCCGGGGACAGGATGCTGCCGGGTTTTTCCTTGCGCATAACAAACCGTCTGCTGGAACTGGACCGCGTGGCCGATGCCGTGGAAGCCTTTGGCGAGGCCCATGGCCTGCCGGCCAAACTGCGTTACCAGATCCGACTCGTTCTGGATGAGCTTCTCACCAACACGATCAGTTACGGCTATCCGGACGACGGCGAGCACGCCATCAGCGTGACCATGAGCCAGGACGGGCAGCGCCTGCGTTTTCTCCTGGAGGACGACGCTCGGCCCTTCGATCCGCTGACGGCCAAAGCGCCCGATATCGCCGCCGCTGCCGACGACCGGGCCATAGGCGGTTTGGGCATTCATCTGGTGCGAGCGATTATGGACCGCGTGGCGTATGAACACGTGGGTGGACTCAACCGCCTGCTACTGGAAAAAGATATCATCTGACACTGACAAAGGGGGCGATATGCAACTGGTGGAGAAGGAGAGCGGCGAAGTGACGGTGCTGGAGCTTGGCGGCAGGCTCGACAGCAATACGTCCAAGGTGCTGGAAGACAAGGTGATGGAGATTCTTGGCCAGGGCAAGAAGAAGGTGCTCATGGATTTCAAGGACGTGGATTATATCAATTCCACAGGTTTGCGGGTGCTGCTTCTGGCCTTGCAGCAGCTCAAAAAGATTCAGGGACGCCTCGTGTTGTCATCAATCAAGGATTACATGAAGGAAGTTTTTGAAATATCCGGATATACTGAGATTTTTCCGATTTTTACGACTCAGGAAGAGGCTCTGGCCAATTTTTCCTGATGGCTTTGGGGAGGCTGTCGTGATGCGCAGACATTTTGCCGGGCCGGGTCGGGCGATCCTGGCTGCCGGGCTTGTTGTCGTCCTCGTGTTGGCTGCCTGGGAGGTCCGGGCTGGCGACGGTCCCGACTCCCTGGCCGGGGTCAAACTCGGCCTGACGGTGGAAGAACAATCCGCCAAGCTCCTGTCCTCCGAGGCCGACCGGGCCTTTCACCGGCCCTATCTTGGCGTCATGCCCGTGGCCGCGCTCAAAGGCTATCGCAGCGGCTACGTGGACTACGGCCTGTGCGCCGCCAAGGGGCGGGTGGTGCGCGTCAAGATGAATTACGGCGACGATTCTCTGGAGTTTTTCAACCGTATCCTCGAAGCGCTCACCAAACGCTACGGCGAACCCAAGGAATGGCGCGGCAACGCCTTTGGCACCTTGCGCACCTGGAAATGGAGCCTTCAATCCAAGGCCGTCGGGCCGGTGAGTCTCATTCTCATGCACTATGTCGGCGACGACGGGGCATTTACCGACGGAAACTCCATTCGCATTGCCGCCACCGATCTGGTCCGGGCCGAAGAGGTCTGCCATACCGGTCCGGCCGACGGGAAAAAGGGCCAGTCGCTGCCAACCGATGGAACCAGCATCGATGACCTGGGCCTTGACTGGTATCTGCCGCGCTGATCCCGGCCCTTGAAAGGAGCCTTGTGACTACGACTCTGCTGGAAACGCGCTATCTGGCCTTGCAGGCCGAGTTGTCGGGACATCTTGGCCGGTTGTGCGAGTTGCTGGCCGGCTGCGGCCGGCCGGAAGCCGTCGTTGCGGCCAAGGAATTGTTGGCCCATGTGGCCGAACCGTTTCTCTTCGTGGTGGTGGGCGAGGTCAAGGCCGGCAAAAGCAGCCTCATTAACGCCCTGCTCGGGACAACGGTCACGGACGTGGCCCCGGACCCCTGCACCGACCGTATCCGCATCATCGGCCGAAGCGGGACCCCTGGCGAAACTGCGGCCGGTGACCTGGTGGTGCGGGCGACCGTGGACAGTTGGCTGCTTGACGGCCTGTCCATCGTGGACACCCCGGGCGTGGACAGCATCATCGACCGCCACCAGGAAATCACCGAGCATTTCATCCCCCGCGCCGATCTGGTGCTGTTTTGCTTTTCCGCGCTCAATCCCTATTCCCGCTCGGCCTGGACATTTTTTGATCTGGTGGCCGACACCTGGGGCCGAAACGTGGCCTTTGCCCTGACCATGGCCGATCTGGCCAGTTCGGAACAGATAGAGGTCAACACCAGCCGGCTGCGGGAACTGGCCCGCGACCGGGGGCTGGCCGAGCCGAAGATATTTCTGGTGTCCTCGGCCAGGAGCGCCACAGACCCTGAGGCCGGGGGCATCGAGGCCCTTCGCCGCCACATCCGGGAACTGACGGCCGGCGGCGGCCATTTTGCCGGCAAGCTTGATGCCACCCGGCGTTCCGCCCTCCATCTGCTGGCCGAGCTTGGCCGGATGATGGAGGGGCGGATGCAGGAACTGGCTGCGGATGAGACCGAGGCCGGGCGCATTCGCCATCGTCTGGACGCAGCCCGGCAGGCCGCCGGGCGCGAGGCCGAAGTGCTGCGCACCCGGGTCGAGGCCGCCTATGCCCGGCTGGCCGGGGAGTTTGAGGCAGCCTTTGCCGCCGAACTGACCCTGTCCGGGATGCTTGGCCGCTCCATCGCCGGCCTGTGGCGGCGCGGCAAGGGCAACGGGGGACCGTCGGCGCGTCTCAAGGAACTGGGCGAAGCCTTTGCCCGGGACCTGGAGCGCGAGGTGGAATCCATTGCCAACCAGGGCGCGGCCCATATTTTTGAGAGCGTGTCCGGCTATGCCCGGATGCTTTTGGACGAGCTGCGCCAGCGGCGGCTGGCCCTCGCAACGCCTGACGGCGATCCTTTGTCCGGGGAACGGGACCGGGTGTTGGCCGAGGTGGCCGGCCGGGTGGAGTCGCTTCTGGCCGAGGGCGGCCCCATGGCCGGCATCGATCCCAAAACCGTCACGGCCATGGACCCGCGCGCGGCCATGGGCGGGGCGCTGGTGGTCTTGGGGACCATTTTTGCCGTGTCGGTCAAAAGCGCGGTCATCGATGTCACCGGCGGCGTGGTGGCGGCCCTTGGGGCCTTGCTGGCCGGCAGCGCCCTGTACTGGCAACGACCGAGGGTTCTGCGGGAGATGCGCCGGCGGTTGGCCGTTGGCGGTGAAACCCTGCGCCAGGAATTAAACGAACGCCTGTCCGCCCGCCTGGACCGGATATTTCGGGAACTGGCCAGCCGGTTCGAGCCGTTTTTTGCCGACATCGCCACCCGCAGCCAGACCCTGGCCGCTTGCCGGACCCGCCAGACCGACCTGGAAACGACGCTACGCGATTTTACGCCGCGCTAGTCGGTTGAGGGAGTCAAGAAGAGTAAAGAGTGCCTCCGGCGGCCAAAGGGGTGACCCCTTTGGAATCCCACCTGGGGTTCGTTTGCTGTGACGGGGGTGTTGCTACGTCGATGGGCGGAAGCTCGCCAGAAACGATGGCCGTGGATCGGGATAGTCGCAACGGGCGCTTGACGGGAACCACCGTTGCTCCGGCGGCCGAGGAAATGGAGTCCCAAACCCTCGGCAACGGGGAGGGTGCGCAAACGAATTGCCTGCGGTCGCTTGAAGTCCGGTCGGGCTTTAAGTGCGCTGCGCCAGGGGCGGGCTGTCACCGCGAGGGCGGCAGGCCAAGCACGGCGGCAGCGTCGCGGCCGTCCACCAGCACCACGGCATCCAGGCGAAAATACTTGTCACGTTTGAGCTGCGTCAGGGTCACGGTCGTGCCCGCCGGGAGCAGGGCGGCCAGGGCTTGGCGCGCCGCCTGGGCCGACTGCCGCACGGCCGGATCGCGATGGCGCAACTCCGGCGCGTCCACCCCGGCCAGCCGCACCCGGATCGATTTGCCGATAATGTCCGGATACTCCGGAATATCCACCACCACCGTGTCTCCGTCGCAAACCCGCACCACCACGCCCCTGGCTTGGCCGAAATCCGGGCCGCCGGCCAAGGCCGGGCCGAAGCACGACCAGAGCAGCAGCAGGAGCAGACAGGCGACAGAGGGAAATCGCATAGAGCAATGCTAATGCAATGCCCGGCGAAAGAGAATAGAAATTTATATATAGACTCAAAAATATCAGTGCTCCGGCAGCAAGGGCCGGGACCGACGGTGCGGACTCAGATGAGGCCGAGTACGGAGAGCTTGTTGAGCAGTTCCGACCGGCTGGCCGGTTTGATGAGATAGGCGGCCACCTGGCCGTCGAAGAGGGCGTTTAGGGTGTTGGCTTCGTCGTCCATGGACGTGACCATGACCGCCTTGGCCCGGCATTCAGGGGGCAGGCAGGCGGTTTCCTCGGTCTCCCGAATTTGGGCCAGGGTTTCATGGCCGTCCATGTGGGGCATGATGATGTCTAAAAACACCACGTCAAACGGTTCGCCTTCGACAATGCCCCGGGCCACAGCCTCCACGGCTTCGGGGCCTGAGCCGCACAGGACGCATTCGGCCAGACTGCCGAGGTGGGCCGACAGCACCTGACGGCTGGCCGGATCGTCATCCACAACCAAAACCCGCATGACGCCTCCGTGAGTTGTCTTCCGGGAACTTCTATCCCAAGGTGGCCCGATGCTCAAGGGAAACCCGGATCAGCCGGTATCCTGCCGGTGCCTGCGGCACTTGCGCGTGCCCTCTTGCCAAAGCGGAGCAGCAGGGTAGTAGTCAGTCCTGACCCCGGGCATAGTGGATGTTCGGGGGGATGTTGCCTCCCCTCAGGGGGAACAGGAGGACTGTGATGCAATTCATTGAAGTCGATGCCGCGCGTTGCAAGCACGACGGTCTGTGTGTCGCCGTGTGCCCAAGCGGTTGTCTGGGTGCGGGCGAGGACGGCGGGCCGGTTGTGGCCGATGCCGCCGTGTGCAACGCCTGCGGGCACTGCGTGGCTGTCTGTCCCCATGACGCCCTGGCCCACAGCCGCGTCCCTGCGGCCGAGATGCGAAAGAACATCCGCTCCTGGCCGGCCCCGGACGTGGTGGACGCCATGTTGCGCGGGCGTCGCTCCATCCGGGCCTACAAGGACACGCCGGTTGCCCGCGAGGTCCTGGCCGAACTCGTGGATGTGGCCCGATTTGCCCCGACCGCGTCCAATGTCCAGGAAGTGGGTTGGATCGTCACTGGCGACCCGGCCAAGGTCCGGGAATTGGCCGGTCTGACTGCCGCCTATTTCGCGCAACAGGGCACCCGCCCCAAGTACTCGGCCATGTGGGAGCAGGGGTTGGACTATTTTCTGCGCAGCGCGCCGGCCCTGGCCGTGTCCTATGTGCCGGCCGACGCCCCGTTCGGGGCGGCGGATTGCGGCATTGCCCTGACCTTTATGGAACTGGCCGCCGTGGCCCGGGGCCTTGGGACCTGCTGGGCCGGTCTGCTCACCCATGCGGCCAAGCATTCGGCGCCGCTTCGCCAGGCCCTTGGCCTGCCCCAGGGCCAGATCGTCGAAGGCGGCCTGATGCTCGGCTATCCCAAGGTGCGCTATGCCGGCGTGCCGCCGCGCAATCCGGCCCGGCTCTCCTGGATCTGACGGCCTTAGGCAGCTGTTGCCTTGAGGACCACCAGGGTGATGTCGTCGTCGCGGGGGGCGCTCTCCTGGAAAGCGGCCACATCGGCGTGGACGGCCGCCACAATTGCCTCGGCAGACAGGTTGGCGTGGCGGCGCACCACCTCCCGGAACCGGTCCTTGCCGTACATGGCGTCGGCCGGATTGCGGGCCTCCCAGATGCCGTCCGTGCCAAGGAGCAGAAGCTGTCCGGGAGACAGTCCCGGACAGGACTGCTCTTCGTAGCTGTAGTCCGGCAGGACGCCAAGCGGCAGCCCCGGGCCGAGGAGTTCGACAAAGCTGTCGGTAGCCGGATCGTAGACCATTGCCGGGTCATGCCCGGCCCGCGACCAGACCAGACGGCCCTTGGGAGCCAGTCCGCCGCCTTCCAGACGCAGGAAATAGAGCGTGATAAAGCGCCCCGAATCAGCCGTATCCTGCCACAAAAGGACGTTGGCCAGGGTGAGCAGGGCGGCCGGGCCGCTGCCTGCGCCCTGCCCCCCACGCAAGAGCGCCCGGCCGGTGGCCATAAAAAGGGCTGCGGCAATGCCGTGGCCGGTCGCGTCGCCGACAATGATGTCGCAGCCGCCGTCCGGGGCCGGGGCAAAGGACAGGTAGTCGAAATAGTCGCCGCCGGTCTCGTCGCAAAAAATCGTGGCCCCGGCCAGATCCAGGCCGGGCAAGTGGGGTGGGGCCTTGGGCAGCAGGTTTTGCTGCACTTCTTTGGCCAGCTGCATGTCCTGCTTGAGCCGCAGTCGCTCGGCCAGCTTGGGGGCCATGGTATTGAAGGTCTGGGCCAACAGGCCCAGCTCGTCCTGCCCGGTGACCGGAGCCCGGGCCTCGAAATCGCCCTCGGCCAGCCGGGCGGCGGCGGCAGACAGGCCGGTCAGGGGCCGGGTCACCGCCCGGGAGCCGTAATAGGCCAGGATCGCCGCCGCAGCCACGGCCAGGAGGGCAAAGAAGACCACCACGGTCATCATGCTTTGGGTGCGCGCCAAAATGGCTGACTCGGCGGAATCGGCCTGATGCAGCACCGCCTGCCTGGGGACCAGCACGAGCAGTCCGGCCGGGGCCAGGGAAAAGGGCCGCAACACGGCGAAATAGTCCTCATTGCCAAGCGTCAGGTGCAGCTGGGCGGCCTGCCGGGATTCCATGGCTGTCTGGAGCCTGGACAGTCCGGCCGGATCGTCGATGGCCAGCGGGGTTGGCGTCACCGGCGTCTTCCAACCGAGTTTCGGGTCGAGGAAATCCCGGTTGCCGATGATTTCGAGGTGGTCCCCGTTGATCTGGACGAAGCAGGCCCGAACACCGTCGCCCCATCGCCGGGACAGGTCGCTTTCCGGCAGGAGTGACTCAAGCGGAGCGTCGATGCCGACAACGCCGAGCAGCTGGCCGTCGTGGCTGCGGATCGGGGCCGAGACAGTGGCCGTTAGCCGGCTGGTGGTGGCGTCAATGAGAACACGCCAGACCACGCCGTTTGTTTCCACGGCCCCACGGAACCAGGGGCGCTCCCGGGCGTCGTAGCCGGGGGGCATGGGTCCATGGGCCGGGGCCGTGGCAATGATGCCGTCTGGCCGGGCGATGTAGGCCCACAACATGCTGTCGCCAAGCTTGTGTTTGAGCGTGTCAAAGGTCGGAGCCAGACCCAGCAGCGCCGCCCCGGCCTGCTCGGCCTGCTCCCGGGACATCGCGCCGGGACCGTCCAGGGACGGCCGGGGCGTGTCGGCGGGCTGCTTCCCGTCCAGGCGGTCCGGCGCTGTCTCCAGGATGCGGGCGGCATCGCCGGCAAGCATGGCCAGGGCCAGTTCGAGCATCTGTCGGTTGTCGGCCACGTCTTCGCCGATCAGATCCACCATAAGGGCCAGTTCGGACTCGGCGGCGTGCTTATAGGAAACTGCGGCTCGTTGGGCCAGTTCGTGGCCAAGCAGCCGGGCTTCGCGCAGGGCGTAGATGCTGATGGCCACAAGTGGGGGCAGAACCAGCGCGAGCAGGATGATGAGAAGCTTGGTACGGATGCGCATGGAGACCTCGGCTGCGGCTGGCTGGGGTGGAGCGGAAGGCGAAAGAAGGTTTCCGGCCAGCCAACTCTGTAGACGGGCGGGTCGATATTGGCAAGGATGGGCCTTAGTCCTTGACAGACCAGGACGGCGCGGGTAACGACTCCCCTTCACCTTGCTCTTCCCGGAGGACACACGTCCCGGAGGATGGGCCATGGACCAAAAGGAGGAACCATGCGGAAGTACGAAGCCTTGCTGTTGCTCTCTCCGGAGCTGGCAACCGACAATCGGCAGGAGATTCTCGAGAACCTCAAAGGGGTGCTCGAGCGTCAGGACGCCACGATGCTGGCTGTTGACGAATGGGGCATGAAGGAACTGGCGTATCCGGTGCAGAAGAAGACCCGGGGCCATTACACCCGTTTCGAGTTCGCGGCTCCGGCCACGGCCATCGCTGAATTCGAACGTATCGTGCGCATCACCGACGGCATCATGAAGTTCATCACCGTCAAGCTTGCCGACAAATACGTGCCTGTTGTTGAGGGGGCCTAAGCCATGGCATTTAAGAAAAAGTTCACCCCGAAAAAGAAGTTTTGCCGCTTCTGCGCCAACAAGAACCTTCCCGTTGATTACAAGCGTCCGGATATCCTTAAGGATTTCATTACGGATCGCGGCAAGATCATTGCCCGGCGCATCACCGGCACCTGTGCCAAGTGCCAGCGCCGCCTGACGCTTGAGATCAAGCGCGCCCGCCAGATGGCGATGTTGTACTATACGGCCACGCACAGCGCCGAGCATCTGAAGAAAATGTAAGGTAGGGAAGCCATGGAACTTATTTTGCGCGCGGACGTGGAAAACCTCGGCCGCCTCGGCGACAAGGTCTCCGTCAAACCCGGGTACGGCCGCAATTATCTGATTCCCCAGGGGCTCGCCATGCTGGCCTGCGAGTCCAACCTGCGCCGTTTTGAAAACGAACGCAAGAAACTGCAAGCCAAGCGTGACGCCCAGGTGGCCGATGCCCAGTCGTTGGCCGACAAGCTGGCCGCTGCCACCGTCCTGATCGAAGTCCGCGTTGGTGAAGGCGACAAGCTGTACGGCTCCGTCACCTCCGCCATCATCGCCGACAAGCTGGCCGAGCAGGGATTTGACATCGACCGCAAGAAAATCGTCCTGGCCGACCCCATCCGGTCGCTTGGCCACTACGATGTCGAAGTCAAGCTCATGCCGGAACTGCGCGGCACGGTTCGCGTCTCCGTTGTCCGTCAGGGCGGCGCTGAAGATGAAGATGTCGTCGTCACCCCTGCCGGGGCACAGGTCGAAGCCAATGGACAGCCCGAGGAAGAAACCGCGTAACTCCAAGTCTTCCGGCCTTTCCGGGAGCGGCGAACCGCTGACCGGGCAGGCCCTGGAGCGGGTCTCCTCAGACGTCCTGCGAAAAGTCCCCCCCCAGAATCTCGAAGCCGAGCAGTCGGTTCTGGGGGGGATATTACTCAAGAATTCCATTCTGTTTAATCTCGTCGACCTGGTCGATGAGGATGATTTCTACTCCCCGGCCCACCGCTATATTTTTCAGGCCATTCTCGACCTGTCGCGCAAAAACGCTCCCATTGATCTCGTATCCCTGGCCGAAGCGTTGCGGGTTTCCGGGCGTCTCGACGAAGTGGGCGGTCCGGCCTATCTGGGCGATCTGGCCTCGTCCACGGTGTCCTCGGCCAATGCCCTGCACCATGCCGAGATCGTTCGTGAAAAATCCGTTCAGCGCAAGCTCATCAGCACGGCCGTCGATATCATCACCCGTTGCTACGACGGCGGCCAGGAAACCGAGCAATTGCTCGATGAGTCCGAACAGGCCATTTTCGCCATTGCCGACTCCCGCTCGACCAAGGGCTTCCGCTCTTCCAAAGACCTGATCACCCGGGTTTTTGAGCAGATCGAGCAGCGCATGGAGAACCAGGAACTGGTCACCGGCGTGCCGTCTGGCTACTACCAGTTCGACGAATATACTGCCGGCCTGCAACCCTCCGACCTCATCATCGTGGCCGGTCGTCCGTCCATGGGCAAGACCGCTTTTGCCATGAACGTGGCCATGCGCGCGGCAGCCATGAGCGCCATTCCGACTGCGATCTTCTCCCTGGAAATGTCCATGGAGCAGATCATGCAACGCATGCTGTGCTGCTGGGGCAAGGTCGATCTGGCCAAGCTGCGCCGGGCGCGGCTTGATGACGAGGACTGGTCGCGGCTGTATGATGCCGCCAACCACTTGTCTGCCTCGCCGATTTTCATCGACGACACCCCGGCCATCACCACCATGGACCTGCGCGCCCGCTGCCGCCGGCTCAAGGCCGAACATGGCCTGGGGCTTATCATGGTGGACTATCTCCAGCTCATGCGGGCCTCGCGGCGCATTGATTCGCGCGAACAGGAAATCTCCGAAATCTCCCGGAGCCTCAAATCCCTGGCCAAGGAACTGCATGTGCCCGTGGTGGCCCTGTCGCAGCTTAACCGCAAGGTCGAAGAGCGCGCCGACAAACGCCCCATGATGTCTGACCTGCGGGAATCCGGCGCTATCGAGCAGGACGCCGACGTCATCATCTTTCTCTATCGCGGTGCGGCCTATAAGAAAAAAGAGGAACTCACCCCTGAGGACAACGTGGCCGAAATTATCATCGGCAAGCAGCGCAATGGTCCGACAGGCATGGTGAAGCTTCTTTTCCTCAAGGAATCAACGGCCTTCGAGAATCTTTCCGACATCCCGCCCCCGTCTGAATTCGGCATGGGCTGATCGGCTTTCCCCTCCGTTTGACGTTTTTCGCCGTGCGTCCCCGGGGGTATCCCTGGCGGCGGCTTTTTCTGCTTTCTGCTCCGCCAACCCTTGAAGCCAAGCGCTTGCAGGGGTATAGCCTGCGTCGGGCGTTTGGGCGCAGGGCTGATAAGCAGGGGCGCTGCCCCTGCACCCCGCCGGGGGCATGATGCCCCCGGACCCCTCCCCTTGGGGTGTGCCGGCAGCCTGTTTCCAAGGGTGGCCGTTGAGGCCTGACACACAGATGCGTGCCCCCACCGCCTTACATCCCGCCAAGGAGTTGTCGTGTACTACGATGCTGCGGAAACGCTTTCCAGACTTGAGATAGAGCGCCTGCAACTCACGCGGTTGCGCTGGTCGCTGACCCAGGCGACCAAATCGCCGTTTTACAGCCGGCGGTTTGCCGAGGTCGGTTTTGATCCTGCCTCGGTCGCCAGTCTGGCCGATGTGCCCCGCATTCCGTTTACCACCAAGCAGGATCTGCGCGACAGCTACCCCGACGCCATGCTGGCCATGCCCGTGTCCGAGATGGTGCGCATGCACGCCTCCTCCGGCACCACCGGCACCCCCACGGTCATATATCATACCCAAAACGACCTGGACTGGTGGGCCTCGCTGATGGCCCGGTGCATGCACATGGCTGGCCTGAGGCGCACCGACGTGTTTCAGAACATGTCCGGCTACGGCCTTTTCACCGGGGGCCTTGGTATCCACTACGGCGCAGAACGCCTTGGCTGCCTGACCATCCCGGCCGGGGCCGGCAACAGCCACCGCCAGATCAAGCTTTTGACCGACTTCAAGGTCACGGGCATCCATATCATCCCGTCCTATGCCCTGTACCTCTCCGCCATTTTTGCCGAGCTTGGCCTCGATCCCAAGTCCCTTTCCCTGCGCATCGCTCTGGTCGGAGCCGAACCCTACACCGAGGAAGCCCGCCAGCGGCTGCAGGAACTCTACGGCCTCAAGGCCTACAACTCCTATGGTCTTTCCGAGATGAACGGTCCGGGCGTGGCCTTCGAATGCCAGGAGCAGCACGGGATGCATGTCTGGGAGGACGCCTATCTGGCCGAGATCGTCGATCCGGTCACGGGCGAGCCTGTGCCTGACGGCGAACTGGGCGAGCTGGTTATGACCACCCTTGGCCGCGAGGGGATGCCGGTCATCCGCTACCGCACCCGGGACATGACCCGTTTCCTGACCGGTCCCTGTCCCTGCGGCCGGGTCCATCGCCGCATCGACCGGCTGCACGGGCGCTGCGACGACATGATCATAATAAAAGGCGTCAATATTTTCCCCATGCAGATCGAACGGGTGCTGCTGGCCATGCCGGAAGTAGGGCAGGATTACCAGATCGTCCTTGAGCGCGACGGCTATATCGACAACATCCGGGTCAAGGTGGAGATCCGCGACGAGTTTTTCGTTGAGGACATGCGCCAGCTCGGGGCCTTGCAAAAGCGCATCGCCTCACGGCTTCGCGACGAGTTGCTGGTCACGCCCAAGGTGGAGCTGGTCGAACGCAACAGCCTGCCCAAGACCGAGGGCAAGGCAACCCGCGTCCTCGATAAACGTGGAGTCGGCGCGTGAGCCTTGTCCTTTTGACGGTGTTCCTGTTGGTCTTGCTCGCCTGTCTGGCCCTGCATGTCTTCGGATTGCCGGGGAACTGGGCCATGCTTGGGCTGGTGGTCCTGTGGGACGTACTCCATCCGACGCTCCATCTGGGGTTCGGGTTTTACGCCTTGCTGGTGTGTGTGGCCCTGGCTGGAGAGGCGGTCGAGCTTTTTGCCCAGCTCTTTGGAGCCAAACGCTACGGGGCGACGGGCAAAGGCAATCTGGGCGGTTTTCTCGGGGCTCTTGGCGGCGCGCTGTGCGGCGCGCCGTTTTTCCTGGGCCTGGGGGCGCTTTTCGGGGCCGTTGCCGGGGCCTTTTTCGGCTGTTATATGTTTGAACGGCTGCACGGACGCGACGACGCCGAGGCCCGGCGCGCCGCTTTGGGAGCCATGTACGGCAAGGTGTTCGGGCTGACGGCCAAGGTGGCCTGCGGCGTCGTCATGTGGACGGCCAGCGCCCGGGAACTGTGGCCTGCTTAACAAAGGAAGCGGCATGATTACGGTCAGCGATTTCCCCAAATACCGGGGTACGATGGAATATGTCTGCCTGGGCTGTCAGGCCCGGTTCGACATTCACGAGCTTTACTACACCTGCCCCCATTGCGGCGGGGTGTTCATTCTGGAAGACACTTCCTTTGACAGCCTGCTCGAATATCCGGCCAGCTACTGGCAGGGACTCTTTGACAAGCGCGCCTCCACCCGGGTGACGGCCCTTCGCGGCGTTTTGCGCTTTTACGAACTCATGGCCCCGGTCATGGACGAGGAAGACATTGTCTACCTTGGCGAGGGCCACACTCCCATCGTGGCGGCCAATGACGCCCTGACCGAGCTGGTCGGCGCGCCGTTTTACTACAAAAACGACGGCCAAAACCCCAGCGCCTCCTTCAAGGACCGGGGCATGGCCTGTGCATTCAGTTATTTAAAGCACTTGGTCCGGGTCAACGGCTGGGATTCGGTGCTGACGGTGTGCGCTTCGACCGGCGACACCTCGGCTGCCGCTGCGCTCTATGCCGCCTATGTGGGCGGTCCCATCAAGTCGGTGGTGATCCTGCCCAAGGGCAAGGTGACGCCGCAGCAGCTGGCCCAGCCGCTGGGCAGCGGCGCCACCGTCATCGAGGTGCCCGGGGTCTTTGACGACTGCATGAAGGTGGTCGAGCTTCTGGCCGACAACTACCGGGTGGCCCTGCTCAATTCCAAAAACGCCTGGCGCATCCTCGGCCAGGAATCCTACGCCTTTGAAGTGGCCCAGTGGTTTGGCTGGGACACCTACCGCAAATGCGTGTTCGTGCCCATCGGCAACGCCGGCAACGTGACAGCCATCATGGGCGGCTTTTTGAAACTCAAAAAGCTCGGCATCATCCGCTCCCTGCCGCGCATTTTCGGGGTGCAGTCCCATCACGCCGACCCGGTCTTCCAGTATTACGACGAAGCCGACCCGGCCAAACGGCATTTCGAGCCGGTGGCCGTGACCCCGAGCGCGGCCCAGGCGGCCATGATCGGCAATCCGGTCTCGTTTCCCAGGGTGGCCCATTTTGCCAAGGAATACGAAAAAATCGGCGGTCCCGGCAGCTTCCAGGTGATCCAGGTGACCGAGCAGGCCATTGTCGAAGGGATGCTCCTGGCCAACCGCCACGGGCACATCAGCTGCACTCAGGGCGGCGAGTGTCTGGCCGGCCTTATCAAGGCCCGGGAGCAGGGGTTGGTCGAGGCCTCGGAAGTCTCGATCCTGGACGCCACGGCCCATCACCTCAAATTCATCGGCTTCCAGCAGATGTATTTCGAGGACAGCTTCCCGGCCGAATACGGCGTGACTTCCGACGCCAAATACGTCAACCGGCCCCGGGCGATTCTCACCGAGTCCGACAAGGCGGCCCTGACCCCCGAAGCCTATACGGCCAAGGCGGCCGAGGCCATTGTGGCCTCTCTGGGGCTGACCCGGAAATAGTTTTTTGGCCGCGCGCCGCACAGCCTCCCCCGGTCGGGTGGATCCCACGCATGGATAACCCACCTGTTGCAAACAGTTCCGTCTTTGCCGCCGGCCGGGGGACTTGTCCCCCGGCCGGCGAAGCAACGGTGGTTCCTCTCTGGGGCAAAGGCCTGTTTGTCCCGATCCAGCGCCGTCCGGCTTATCGGCCAGTCCAAGTACCCCTTGGAAAAACTGTCCCCTTTGCCGGCGGCCGGGGGCTTCCTCCCCCAGCCGCCGAGGGCTTCTTCCCTTGCCCGCCGGAGGCCTCTTCCGTCTTTCATTCCGACCGCCGGAGGCCCATCTTTCATCTTGCTCCCCGGCCGTCGTCGGCCAGCTTCCGCTACAAAAGACCGCCGGTCTGGAGGGGGACCTTCTCCAGACCGGCGGCAGCATTGCTTGGACCGGGAACATGGCAGGAACGGGTCGGCGGGCCGGGAGGGGGAGGGCATCGCCCTCCCGGGCAAGAACACTGTTGTTGACGCAGCGGCGTCTTAGGCGGCCCGGCTGACAATCGGAGCCAACTGGGCGCGGACGACATCAGCCCGGACAACCTGCGGCGTCATGAAGGTAAAGCCCTGACTCTGGCCCCACTCGGCGACATCGGCCGGACGGCCGTCGTAACAGATATCGTCGATGACCAGGTAGTCCCGCACTCCAAGGACGCCGTCCCAGCGCTGGACGAAAAATTCAAACAGGGCGGCATCATACGCGGTGACGTTGTGCCAGGTCCAGGTCCGGGAACAGGCTTCGTCGTCGTAGCCGAGCAGGCACAGATCCTTCTCCGGGGTTTCCAAAAAGGCACGCTGGGTGAGCATGGCCGCCGAGGTGGCGATGCGGTTGACGTCGAGAGCCACGGGCGCGTCGCCCAGAGTGGCTTCAATGCGTGCATCGGCCGTCAGGCGCATGCCGCAGGTGTTGTTGCTGTTGGCCCGCCACCATTCAATGGAATTGGTCTTGTAGAGGTCCTCGCCAAGGGTGCAGACGCGAGCTGCAGTTTCCGCACTGACTGGATGCAAGGCCAGATCACAGCAAGAACCGGTGATGGTCAGGGTCAGGTTCATATAAAATCTCCTTGGGAGTTGGATTCTGGGGATTGCATTGGGCTCCCGTTTGATTGAGAAAAAAAGCACTTTTCGTGCCGAATATTTTTGTAAGTTATTCAAGCAAGATATCTCTTCAGACTCGTGTATCTGGGTTTCTGGGGACGATTTTTGCGTCCGATACGGTTGACCCGGCCAGGGCATCCGAAGCACACTCCACCCGCGCGACCCTGGCTCGGAGCACAATTCCATGAAACGACCCCATGACCCCTTTCCCGGCGATGAAGCCAGTGCCTTTGCCCTGGAGAACGTGGCCGATGCCGTGTTTGCCGTGGACCGGGATTTTATCGTGCGCTACTGCAATCTGGCTGCTGCCGAGATCGCCCGTTGCGCCCCGGCCGAGGCCGTGGGCCGCACCTGCCGTGAGGTGTTTGGCGTTAAAAATTGCCGCAATGTCTGCGTGTTGCGTCAGAGCATGGACGAAGCCAAGCCCATCGCCAACCGCATTGTGACGCTCAAACGCACGAGCTGCCCCGATGTGCCCGTCAGCATCAGCGCCGCCCCCATCTGGGCCATGGGCGGGACGGTCATCGGCGGGGTGCAGGTCTTTCGAGACCTGTCCGGCGGGGGCTTTGTCAGTCGTCTGGCCGGTCTCCAACCGCTGGACGATTTTGGCACCCGTGATCCGCAACTCTCTGAAATTGTGCGCATGTTGCCGCAAATTGCCCAGAGTGACTCAACCGTCCTGCTCCTTGGCGAGTCCGGCACGGGCAAGGAGCTTTTTGCCCGGGCCATCCACAAGCTCTCCCAGCGAAACGCCGGACCCTTTGTGGCCGTCAACAGCGGCGCTTTGCCGGAGCAGCTCATGGAGTCTGAGCTTTTTGGCTATAAATCCGGGGCGTTTACCGATGCCCGCCGGGATAAGCCCGGCCGGTTCGCCCTGGCCGAGGCCGGCACGCTGTTTCTCGATGAAATCGGCGATTTGCCCTACGCCATGCAGGCCAAGATCCTGCGCGCCCTGCAGGAACGCGCTTTTGAACCGCTTGGCGGCGTCGAGACCATCCCGGCCGACGTGCGGGTGGTGGCCGCCACCAACCGTGATCTTGGCCGCATGGTGGCTGAGGGCACGTTTCGCCAGGACCTCTATTATCGCCTGAATGTGGTGGTCATCCGCATCCCGGCCCTGCGCCAGCGGCTTGACGATGTGCCGCTTTTGATCGAACGCCTGCTGGGGCGCTGTCGCATGGCGGTCAGTAAAAACATCGAGACCGTTGCTCCCGAAGCCATGGCCCGGCTCATGGCCCACGACTATCCCGGCAACATCCGCGAACTTGAAAATATCATTGAATACGCAGCCATACTCTGTCAGGGCAAAGCCATCGAGTTGTGTCATCTGCCCGAGCATCTGCGCGGCGAATCCGGGGCTTGCCCGGCCCGGGGCGCGCGGACCATGACCGAAATCCGATTGCATGCGGCCCGGGAGGCCGTGGAACGCCATGGCGGCAATCGCAATGCCGCCTGCCGTGAACTGGGGATTTCCAAGGATACCTTGCGCCGCATCCTGGGGCGGCGCGACGAGGACGACTAATGCGTCTTTTGGTCTGTCTGGTGGACGAAAAATGCTGCCTCTGATGCTGGCAACCGCGAAGGCAGGGGAGAGGCCATGGCCAAACTGAAGGCCCGGGCCGATCAACTCGTGTACGAACTCGGACTGGCCGAGGACCAGAAGCGGGCCATGCGCCTTATCATGGCCGGTCTGGTGCGCGTCCTTGAAAAAGGCCGGGAGACGGTGGTGGACAAGCCGGGGCGGATGTTTGCGGCCGGCACGGTCTTTCGGCTGGAGCAGGGGGACCGCTACGTCAGCCGGGGCGGCGGCAAGCTTGAGACGGCCCTTGAGGCCTTTGGTCTGGATGTCGCCGGGATGACGGCCCTGGATGCCGGGGCCTCCACAGGCGGGTTCACGGACTGCCTGCTCCAGCACGGTGCGGTGCGCGTCTATGCCGTGGATGTGGGCACGGCCCAGCTGCATGAAAAGCTGCGGGCCGATCCCCGGGTCGTGTCCATGGAAAACGTCAACCTGCGCCATGCGCCGCCTGACCTGCTGCCGGAGCCGGTGGACCTCATCGTGGCTGATGTTTCCTTTATCTCGCTGACCAAGGTGTTGCCGTCGTGTTTGCCCTTATTACGCCCGGGCGGCCTGGTCGTGGCCCTGGTCAAGCCGCAGTTCGAGGTCTCGCCGGACAAGATCGCCAAGGGCGGCGTGGTGCGCGACGTAGCCCACCAGCGGGAAGCCGTGGACATGGTGACGGCCTTTGCCCGTGACCAACTGGGCCTCGTCCTTCGCGGCGTGGTCCCGTCCAAGGTCAAGGGGCCGAAAGGCAATCAGGAATATTTGGCGGTGTTTGCGCTGGCTGGTGGGTAAGCCGATAGTGAAGGACTTTTGGGAAAGCAATCGCTTGCGGCCTTGCGGGAAATTGCGATCCTTGCGACACAGGCTTCAGTTCTCCCCGGTTGGACCGACCGGTCCGGAATCCGCGTCAACCGCGCCTTCGATAGAACCAAAGGAGTCGCCATCATGTCCATGACCGTCAAGGATGCCATTGCCGCGCGCCACAGCGTGCGCGCCTTTACCAAGGAACCGCTGACCGAAGCGGAGATTTTCGAACTGCTGGAAGCCGGCCGCAACGCCCCCTCCAGTCTCAATTCCCAGCCCTGGCGCTTCAAAGTTGTGACTGATCCGGCCGATCTAGCCTGGTTTGGCACCTCGGAAGCCACCCGCAAGCAGGGCTGGTTGTCCGCCGCCCCGGCCATTATTGTCTGCTGCGCCGATCTTGAGCACTACGTCAAGGATTCCCAGTCGGCCGCCTTTTTCTACCGCGACAACAAGATTATCGACGGCGAGCCCATGGACGGCATCGACGCCTACGTGGCCCGGGAAGCCGCCGCCACCGAGGCGGCCAAGTTCGGGGCCTGCGCCATGAACGTGGGGCTGGCCGTGTCGTTTATGATGCTGCGGGCCGTGGAGATGGGCCTTGGCTCCTGCTGGATCGGCATGTTTGTCGAGGCTAACATCAAGGCGCGCCTTGGCCTCCCGGACGGCTGGCGCATCGTCAACCTGCTGGCTGTCGGCCGGCCGGACGAACCGGTGGTCTATCCCAGAAAGCGCAAGAGCCTGGAAGAGATCGTGAGCAAATAGTGCAGCATGGCAGCCGGTGGGCCGGTCCGAGCCGGTCCACCGTTGCACTCCCTGGCAAATCTCGTACACTGCCGGAAATCTGCCCGCCTGGCGGGAAGCACCGGAAGTTGCAAGGAGTGCCCCATGTCGCAGCGTATCGCCATTGCCGGCCTGTCCGTCGAAAAAACGCTCCATGACGTCATTGTGGGCGAAATCCTGCCCGCAACCGGCCTTGACGCCGAAGTCTTTTTCACCGGTCTGGCCGCCCTCGTCGCGGATCTTGGCCCGAAAAATCGTGAACTCCTCGCCAAGCGCGATGTCATGCAGGCCGCCATTGACGTCTGGCACAACGAACGGCGCGGCCAGCCCCATGATTCCGAAGCCTACGAGTGCTTTTTGGCCGGCATCGGCTACCTGCTCCCCGAAGGCCCGGATTTCGCCATTGAAACGGCCGGCGTGGACCCGGAGATTGCCGCCGTTGCCGGTCCCCAGCTCGTGGTCCCCATCACCAACGCCCGCTACGCCATAAACGCCGCCAACTCCCGTTGGGGCAGCCTTTACGACGCCCTGTACGGCACCGACGTGATCCCCCAAACCGATGGCGCTACCAAGGGGCCTGGATACAACCCGGTGCGCGGCGCGGCGGTCGTGGCCTACGCCGCCGCCTTCCTGGACATGGCCACGCCGCTGGCCTTTGGCCGCCACGCCGACGTGACCGGCTATGCCATTCTCGACGGTGTGCTGACCGTGACCTTTGCCGCCGGCCAGATGACCGGTCTGGCCCGGCTCGACCAGCTTGTCGGCTACACCGGCCCAACCCAGGCCCCGACCTCGGTCTGTCTGGTCAAAAACGGCCTGCATATTGAACTCCTGTTCGACCGCGCCCATCCGGTCGGTGCGGCCAGCCCGTCAGGACTCAAAGACGTGGTCCTGGAAGCGGCGCTCACCACTATTCTCGATTGCGAGGATTCCGTGGCCGTGGTGGACGGCCCGGACAAGGCCCTGGCCTACCACAACCTGCTCGGGCTGTTTCGGGGCGAACTGACGACTTCCTTTGACAAGGGCGGACGGTCCGTATCGCGCGGGTTGGCCGAGGACCGGACCTATACCGCCCCGGACGGCGCGGCGCACTCTCTGCCCGGACGCAGTCTTATGCTCGTGCGAAACGTCGGGCACCTGATGACCACCGACGCGGTTCTGGACGCCGAGGGGGAGGCGATCCCCGAAGGGATGCTCGACGCCATGGTCACCGGTCTGGTCGGCCTGCATGACCAGCGAGGACTTGGCGCAAAACGAAATTCCCGGGCCGGCAGCGTCTACATCGTCAAGCCCAAGATGCACGGGCCGGAGGAAGTGGCCTTTGCCTGCGCGCTTTTTGCCCGGGTGGAACAGGTCCTTGGCCTTCCGCCGCTGACCCTTAAAATCGGCGTCATGGACGAAGAGCGGCGCACGTCGCTCAATCTCAAGGAATGCGTGCGCGCGGCCAGGGACCGCATCATCTTTATCAATACCGGTTTTCTCGACCGCACGGGCGACGAGATTCACACCGTCATGGAAGCCGGGCCGGTGGTCGGCAAAAACGACATGCGTTCCCAGCCCTGGATGGCCGCCTATGAGGACGGCAACGTGGATGTGGGGCTGGCTTGCGGCTTTTCCGGCAAAGCCCAAATCGGCAAGGGCATGTGGGCCAAGCCGGACCAGATGGCCGAGATGGTGGCGGCCAAGATCGATCATCCCCGGGCCGGGGCCAACTGCGCCTGGGTGCCCTCGCCGACGGCGGCCACGCTCCACGCCATGCACTACCATGCCGTGGACGTCTTTGCCCGCCAGCGTGAACTGGCCGGCCGCATGCGGGCTGCGCGCGAGGTGCTGCTCACCTTGCCGTTGCTTGGCGACTCCCCCCCGACCCGGGAGGCGGTGACCCGGGAATTGGAGACCAACTGCCAGAGCATTCTCGGCTACGTGTCGCGCTGGGTGGACCAGGGCATCGGTTGTTCCAAGGTGCCGGATCTGGCTGATGTCGGGCTGATGGAAGACCGGGCCACGCTTCGCATCTCAAGCCAGCACATCGCCAACTGGCTGCGTCACGGGATCTGCACCGAAGCTGAGGTGCTCTCCGTCCTGGAACGCATGGCGGCGGTGGTTGATCGCCAAAACGCCCTGGACCCGGCGTACCGTCCCATGGCCCCGGATTTCGCTTCTTCCCTGGCCTTTACAGCCGCCAAGGAGCTGATTGTAGCCGGCAGGGCGCAGCCAAACGGCTATACCGAACCCATTTTGACCGCGAGGCGTCGTCAGGCCAAGGCCCGGGCCTAGTGGGGCATTCCCGGCCTGATCACTGTTTCCGACGCTCAGGCTGAGCGGTTACGGAAACACAATTCGTGGACGCGACACGGCTGCAACCGATGCTGCCGTGTCTGGCCTACGGGGAAAACACTCGCTGTGCCTGGCCCGGCGGGCAAGGAGATCGTTGATGCGGCGTTTGATGCAACTGATGGTGTTTCTCCTGATCGTTTCCTTGGCCTGCCCCATTTCCGTACAGGCTTCCTCTGATGAAGGCGGGCACGGCGGCGGGGAGTCCAAGAAAAAGGAGAAAGGTGAAAAGAAAGAAGCGGGCAAAGCCGAAAACGGCGTTATCACCATCGGCCCGCTGGTGGTCAACATCCTCAGCAACAAGGGCTATCGGTTTTTCCGTCTGAGCATGATCGTCGAGTGCGGGGACAACGAGGCGGCCGAACGGCTGGTCAAGGCCGATGCCAAGGAAGACCTCATTCTCCTGCTGTCGAGCAAGGTGGCGGATGACCTGCTGGGCAATTCCGGCAAGATGATTTTGCGCAAGGAACTTATTGACCTGTTTTCCAAATACGCTGGCGCGGGCAAGGTGAAAAACCTCTATTTTTCCGAGTTTGTTTTTCAATAACGCGCGCGACCGTTGCGGTCCCCGGGAGGGTATATGTTTCATGATCTGACGCCGACCATGCTGGCCCGCATGGCCGAACTGGAAGCCATTGACGCGGCTGACCGCGCCGACGGCACGCCCCATGGCCGGCGGCTGCGCCAGATTCCGCCGGATACCGGGCGGTATCTGGCCATCCTGGCCGCCAGCGCCCCGGCCGGACAGATGGTCGAAGTGGGGACCAGCGCCGGCTATTCCGCCCTATGGCTGTCGCTGGCCTGCCGGGAGCGGGGCGGCGTGCTGACCTCCATCGACCGCGACCCGGACAAGCTGGCCCTGGCCCGGCAAACGCTGGAGACGACAGGAACGGCCGATGTGGTTCGACTGGTCTGCGGCGACGCCCTGGAGATTGTGGCCGGCCTGGACAACGTGGCCTTTGCCTTTATTGACGCCAACCGCGACGTCCTGGCCCAATGTGTGGAACTTTTGGCCGACCGCCTTGTTCCCGGGGGCCTGTTGGCCGCCGATAACGTCATCAGCCACGCCGCCGAGATTCCGGGCGTGGCGGAGCGAATTCTGGCCGATCCCAGGTTCGATGCCGTGGTGGTTCCCATTGGTTCCGGGGTGTTGACGGCCCGACGCACCAGAGCCTGAAGCGCAGGACTTTCAAAACGTAACACGTGGCCGGCCTTGGCGTTTCAAGACGGTCTGTGCTAGCTTTCCCCGACCGCCAGCGCCCAAGGCACGGCGGTTCCCGGAGGTGAGCATGGTCGGCGATGCTGCGAAGTTTTTGGGCCTGACCCTGGTGCTTGCGGCCTGTCTGCTGACGGCCGAGGCCGGACCCTGCCATTCGCGCCCGAGCGAGCCGGCCCCGGTGATCGTGTTGGCTGTCGGTCCCGGCAAGTATGTCATCAAAGCCGGCGATACGGTCAATCTTCTGGCCCTTCGTCACGGCGTGCCCGCGGCGGCCATTTTGCGGGCCAATCCGGGCCTCAACCCTGCCCGGATGCCTCTGGGCAAGGAAATCATTATCCCTGTCGCGACCAAGCCCGGGACCGAAGCGCCGGCTGCGCCAACGGTTGCCGTGCCGGCCGTCGTGTCGTCGACACCGGCCGCCGGCGGTCTCGAATTGCGTCCCGAAAAGGCCCCACAAGCCACGCCGCCGCTTGGCGGCGGCCTCAAATCCCATGATCTCGTCGATGGGCCGGCCAAGACCGCCGTTACACCGGCTCCCCGGGACGCGGCCCAGCCCGAACCAGCCAAACCCGCAGCCCAGGCATCGCCGGCCAACGAGGCCGATCCGCGCCGGGATCGGGAGGCCGGACCGATGCCGCCGGTTGCCCCGGGCTGGCCGGTCTGGGGTATTGTCGGAGGTGTTGGCCTCGTCGCGGCCCTGGTGCTTGTTTTGCAAGGCGTGCTGGGGAATCTGGCTGCCGGGCTGACGTTGCGGGTGTTGCGGCCGTTTCGTCCCGGCGATGCGGTGATGCTGGCCGGTATTGCTGGCCGGGTGGAGGGGATTGGCGGCTGTTACGTGGCCATTCGCTCCGAGGCCGGGGAAACGGTGTTCGTTCCCAATGCCAAGGCAGCCGGCGAGATTGTCGTGGTGGCCAAGGCCGGGACTAAGAACGCCGGCAAGCGGTCGCATCGAGACTGAGCCGCCCCTGGTCCAGGCTGGCAATCGTCTCGATTTCCGGGATGATGTCGCCGGCATGGTGCACGGCGCACAAGATCGTCGTCCCGGAGCGGGCGGCTGCCGACACAGCCGCCATTGCCACCGGCCGCGAGGCCGCGTCCAGGCCTGAGAAAGGTTCGTCGAGCAGCAACAGCCGGGGTTCGGCCACCATGGCCCGGGCCAGAAAAACCCGTCGCGTCTGGCCGGCGGAAAGCGCTCCAAGCTGTCTGTCCGCCACAGCGGCCACGCTGAAAAATTCCATCCACCGTTTCCCGGCCGCCAATTCCTTGTCTGTTGGCGCGGCATACAGGCCAATGCTGGCCTGGATGCCGGATACCACCACTTCCAGGGCGGTAATGGCCTTGTCGTAGTCGGCCTCCAGCTCAAAAGACACCAGGCCGATGCGCCGGCGAATGTCGCGCAGATCGGTCAATCCTTCGGGCGCAGTCAGCCCCGGCCGGCTGACCCGCCCGCCAAGGGCCGGATGGTGTTCCCCGGCGATGAGCTTAAACAGCGTGGATTTGCCCGATCCGTTGGGGCCAAGCACCGCCAGGTGTCCCCCGGGCGGCACGGTCAGATGGACATCATGGAGGATCTCCCGGCGTTCCAGAAAAACCGAGGCGTGTTCGATGACGACCAGGGGCAGGCCCTGATAGCCGGCGGCATCTTCCAGGACCGGCGCGGTCTCCGGGCGCCCGGACAGTTCGACCTTCCGGGCGGAGACCTGGGAGGCCTGGGTCTTGCGGCAGTGCTCCCGGGCCGATGCGGCCGTCCCGGCGTGGACAAGCCGGCCGCCGGCCAGAACAATGCCCTGGGACTCGCCTGGGGGCAGGGAGTCGCCTTGGTGGCTGGTCAGGACAATGGACGCGCCGCCGGCGGCCGCTTCGGCCATGGCCCGGGTGGCGGCCACGGTGGCGGCGGCGTCGAGTCCATCGAGAAATTCATCGAGAAAAAGGACCGCCGGCCGGCAAGCCAAGGCCCGGGCCAGGAGCACCGCCCGCAATTGGCCGTTGGAAAGCGACGCCACGGCGGCATGGCGCAGGTGGCCGATGCCGAGCCGGGCCACAACGTCGGCGAGGACGGCGGATTCGGCCGCAGTAGGGCCGCCCTGGACGTACATGGCGTCGCGGGGACCGGACAGGATGACGGTCTGGGCTTCGAGATGGCCCCAGATGCGTTTGGTCGCCCGCTGGATTTCCGGGGACACGATGCCGAAACGGTGGCGCAGCCCAATGGGCGAGGCCCGGCCGGGACCGTCGCCGGAGCGGTAGGTCCGGCTGCCCCGGCCGTCGTCATCGGGCCAGATGTCGCCGCGAAGGAGGCGAAGCAGGGTCGATTTTCCCGAGCCGTTGGCCCCGAGCACCAGGAGCGTCTCGCCGGTGTTGAGGGTCAGCGAGATGTCGGACAGGGCTTTGACGCCGCCAAGGGTGACGCTGGCATGAGTAAGGTTGATGGGCATGGGCGTGGCTTTCCGGCTGGGTTGCGGAGTGGGCAAAAACAGACGGGCCTTCCGGTTGGAAGGCCCGTGGCGAAAGGCATACCCGGTCGGCTCAGATGAGGCCGGCGGCGGTAAGGACTGCTTGCAATTTGGCCTTGTTGCCCGGCTCCAGGGGAACCAGGGGCAGGCGCGCCTCAAAGGGGAAACGGCCCATAAGGTCCAGGGCGACCTTGGCGGGCACGGGGTTGGTTTCGATAAAGGCCGCCCGGTAGAGCGGACTCATCGCATAATGTCGGGCCTTGGCTGCGGTCAGGTCGCCGGCAAAGACCGCCTCGCACATGTCGGACATCATCTTGGGCACGAAGTTGGAAACGACCGAGATGACGCCGCGTCCGCCGATAGCCATGGTGGGCAGGGCCGTGAAATCGTCGCCGGACAGGACCTGGAAATCCTCGCCGCAAAATTCCAGCACCCGCGATACCTGATTGAGGTCGCCCGTGGCTTCCTTGACGCCGATGACCTGCCGGATTTCCTTTTTGAGAATGGCCAGGGTCTCGGGCAGCAGGTTGACGGCGGTGCGGCTCGGCACGTTGTAGACGATAAAGGGCATGTCCACCCGCTCGCCGATGGCCTTGAAATGGGCCACCAGGCCGGCCTGGGTGGGTTTGTTGTAGTAGGGCGTAATGAGCAGTGCGCCGTCGGCCTTGGCATCCTTGGCGTCTTGCGTCAGCTCGATGGCCTCGCGGGTATTGTTGGAGCCGGCCCCAGCCAGGACAGGCACGCGGCCTTTGACCTGGTCGACGCAGATGCGGATGACCCGTTTATGCTCCTCGTGGGACAGCGTGGCGGATTCGCCTGTCGTACCGCAGGGGACAAGCCCGTGGATGCCCTGCTCGATCTGCCATTCGATAAACGCGCGAAATGCCTCTTCATCGACTTCGCCGTTTCGAAATGGCGTCACCAACGCCGTGATTGCGCCGCGAAACTCCATACGATCCTCCTTGGAAGTGAAACCCCGTCATTTCCTAGAATGTTTTTGGCGCGGCGGCAAGTGCGGCAAATTGTCACACGCGTGTCGGGGAGGCTCTGGCGCGTCGCGGCAGCGAAGATTGTTCCGGAAGGAGTTGAGCGGGGCGCAACAGCCATGTCCGACGCCGAGCAAAAAGCGGAACCGCTCCCCGTGTTCGGGATCTTCCGCCAGCCGGCAGCGGTAACAGCCTGTGCCATCATCCCAGTAGAGATCCGGGCAGCGCGGCAGATAGCCATACCGGATATGCGACTCCACGCACGGGTCCGACAGACAGCACCAGCCGCAGCCGATGCAGGCCAGGGAACTCAGAATGCAAGCAGATTGGCTGCTTGACCGGTGGTCAAGCCGGGAATCGCCGTAGTCGTCATGCGATTGCTCCTGACGGCCCCGTTACCGAGGAGGGGCCATTGGGGTGGGGGATGCCGGGCGCGCGAAGTACGGACGCTCCAGATAGTAAAACGAAAACATGGCCAGTCCCAGAGCGAAAACCAGGGTGGCGGCGTGGTTGGCCAGCATGGACCAGACTCCGGTGACCGAAATGCCCAGCACATTCTGGGCGATCTGCATGGACAACATATGGGTCATGAACAGGGAATAGCTGATGATGCCGAGAAAGCGCAGCGGCGGGAAGGAAAAAATCCGGGTCAGGATCGATTCCCGGGTCAGCGCCGAGGCGACGATGCAAAAGAGCGAAGCATCGACGGCCCCGAAAAAGAGCAGGTTTTTGACGTGTTCATTGCCCCCGGCAGCCATGAAATAACCCGATCCCCACAGCCAGCGGCAATAGAGGAACAGGCCAAGTCCAAGCATCCAGGTCCAGCCGGGCAGGCGCTGGAGGAAATCGCGACCGGTGGCAGTGCCAAGCAACCGGGCCAGGGCCACCCCCCAGAAAAATCCCAGAAATCGGCTGAACGAAATGCGAAAGTGAAACGCAAACTCGCAAACGACGCAGGCGAGGATCAGGACGAAAAAAAACGGCCAGCCCGAAACGAGTCGAAAACGCCGCAAGGCAATGAAGACGCCAGCACACAGGACGTAGAAATACATCTCATAGACCAGCGGCCAGGTGAAAAAGTGAATGGGCGGCAAATCGAAGATATTGAGAAAGAATAAATTGTCAAAAAGGCGCGCGGGCTTTGTGTCGGCAGCCACATAGAGGGTGATGAAAATGATGACCGGCAGCAGGCGGCGATACCGGTCGTAGAGAAAGTGCAGCGCACCGGGTTTCTTGGCCGTGATGCTCTTGTACACCAGCAGGCCGCTTAAAAAGAAAAACAGATCCACGCCGAAACTGCCGGCGTGGAGGATGGTGAGCATGGTCCACGGGGGGCTGTCCGGTTCGGTGAAATAGAACTGCGGCTGGTAGCGGGCGAAGAAATGGACGTTAAACACCATGAGAATGGCCCAGCCGCGAATGCCGTCCAGGGCCGGGATGCGTGAGGCCTGCAGTTGGAAGACGTCGCCAAAGGCCGCAAGGAAGCTGCGCAGGCGGGCCATGGCCGAAGAAGAGGTGTCTGCGTGGGGCATACGGGCAAATCACCAGGCGGCGGCAGCCGGAGTCCAGTAGCCATAAGCCCAGCAGTTGCGGGCCGGATCGACCAGTTCGGGGTGGTCTTTGCGGGCCAGGGCGCAATCGCCGGAGCCATGGGCCAGGAGTTTGTAATCTGTACCGTCGGAGTAGTAGAGGTATTGTTTGTTGGGATCGTTGGATTGGGCCGGATCGCGCGGCAGCTGGGGCAGAAATTCCCCGGCCAGTCCCGGCAACCAGTCGTTGGTCCGGGTCCCGGCGGCCGTCACGGCCCCGGTAAAACCGGGCGTGGCCGGGTAGCGTCCGAACTTGGCGTGGTAGGCGGCCAGGGCTTGGCGCATGGCGGCCAGGTCGCTTTGGCGCTGCTGGTACAGGCCGGCGCGCTGGGTCGTGTACCAGGGTCGAAAGACGGCCAGATAATGCCAGACGGCCAGGGCCGCCAGGACGACGAGCACTGTCCCGATCAGGCGCGTGAACCCCTGGCTGGAGAGTTTGGTGGACGATACCTCAGACATGGAGGCCTAGGAGTAGAAGGGTTGTCCGGAGAAGACAAGGATATTATGCCGGCCCGGCGAACAGGCGCGCTTGACTTCGTTGTGCAACTTTGTTGCATTGCCGGCTGCGCCGTCCCAAGCGACGGCAAGGAGCTGTACCTATGCAACGCGTGACCCTTTTGATCCTGGGATTGCTTTTCATGGCTGCCGGCCCGGCCCAGGCCAAACTTCTGGCTGCGGTCAGTATTGCCCCCCAGGCCTATTTTCTGCGGCAGATCGCCGGGGACCGGGCCGATGTGGTGGTCATGGTGCCCGCCGGGGCCGACGCCCACACCTATGAGCCCAAACCCCGACAGTTGGCGGAGCTGGCCAAGGCGGCCGTTTATTTCGCCGTGGGCATGGATTTCGAAGACGCCTGGCTGCCCCGGTTCGCAGCGGTCAATGGAAAGATGGCCATTGTCCACACCGACGCCGGGATCGAGAAGATTCCCATGACGGCCCACGACCATGAGGCCGAGGGACATGGCCATGACAACGCCAAGGCCGGCAAGGACCACGATGCGGCCGGGGCCGCTGCAAAGGCCGGCCACGACAAGGCCGAGGCCGGCCAGGGGCACGAGCATCATGACGGCGAACCAGACCCCCATGTCTGGCTGTCGCCACAGCTGGCCAAGGTCATTGGCGCGTCCATGCGCGACGCCCTGATACAGGCCGATCCCCAGGGCTCGTCGGCCTATGCCGCCGGCTATGCCCGTTTTGCCGCCGCGTGCGACGCCCTGGACGCTGATATCAAAAAAATCTTTGCTGATCTGCCGGCCGGGGAACATAAATTTATGGTGTTTCACCCGTCCTGGGGGTATTTCGCCCGGGACTACGGCCTGACCCAAGAGCCAATTGAGCAGCTTGGCCGTGAACCCGGACCCAAGGTCCTGGCTGCCCTGGTCAAAGAGGCCAAGGCCGACGGGGTCAAGGTCGTTTTCGTCCAACCCCAAATGAGTGCGACCCAGGCGGCGAGCATTGCCAAGGGCATTGGCGGCGCGACGGCGTCCCTTGATCCTCTGGCCGAGGACTGGCCGGCCGGCCTGCTCGGCGCAGCCACGGCGCTTCACCAGGGACTTGTCGGCCAAACGGAGGCCAAGTGACGCAACCGGTCATCGATATTCGTGAGCTGACCTTTGCCTACAACGGCCAGGAGGTGCTTTCGGGCATCACCCTGGCCGTTGCCGCCGGGCAGCGTCTGGCGGTCCTTGGTCCCAACGGCGGGGGCAAAACCACGCTTTTAAAGCTGTTGCTTGGCATCCTGACCCCGACCACCGGGACTATCCGGGTGTTTGGCGAGGCCCCGGGCCGCCAGAGCGCTCGCATTGGCTATGTGCCCCAGCGCCTGGACGGCGTGGCCGAGCGCAAGGACCTGCCGGTGCTGGTGCGCGAGGTGGTGCTCATGGGGCTGCTGTCCCCGGGACGGCGCGGGTTTCGCTACACGGCCGAGGAGATCGACCGGGCTGAGGCAACGCTTACCCGGGTGGAGATGGTCGGGCAGGCCCATCGACGGTTTTGCGAACTGTCCGGCGGCCAGAAGCAGCGAACGCTCATTGCCCGGGCCTTGGTGGCCGATCCGGGGCTGCTCATTCTCGACGAGCCGACCGCCAATATCGATCCTCAGGGCAAGTTCTGTCTCTACGAAGTCCTGGCCCGCATCGGCGAGGGCGTCACTTCGCTGGTGGTCAGCCACGACTTGAGCATCCTGGCCGCCGGGGTGACGGCAGTGGCCTGCGTCAACGGCCGTATGGCCTATGCCCCTGAACCGAGGCTCAACCAGGACATGATGGACCTGCTCTATGGCATCCACCGCCACACCTGTCCCATGGACGCCTTTTTGCGCCGCATGCCGCCTGATTTGGCCGGGCTGACCCCGTTGGAGACGCGATGATTGAGGATCTGGCCCTGCCGTTTATGCAAAACGCCCTGCTGGCGGCGTTGCTGGCTGCCGTGTGCTGCGGGATTGTCGGCACCCTGGTGGTCGCCAACCGCATGGTCTTTCTGGCCGGCGGCGCGGCCCATGCCGCTTACGGCGGCGTGGGGCTGGCCTATTTTCTGGCCCTCCCTGTCCTGCCGGTCACCGTGGTTTTTACCGTGGCCGCCGCCCTGGCCATGGCCGCCATCACCCTGCGCCACATTGAGGATACCGACACGGTCATCGGTGTCCTGTGGGCTGCCGGCATGGCCTTTGGCATCATTCTGCTCGACCTGACCCCGGGGTATAAGCCCGATCTCATGAGCTACCTCTTTGGCAGCATCATCAGCGTGCCGACGGCCGACCTCTACGCCCTGGCCGGTCTGGACGTGGTGCTTCTGGGAACCACGCTTCGTCATTACAATGGGTTTGTGGCCATGGCCTTTGACCGGGAGTTTGCCGCGGTGCGCGGCGTGCCGGTGGGCTTTTTGCACTGTCTGCTGACCGCCCTGGCTGCGGTTGCGGTGGTACTGCTTATTCGGGTGGCCGGGCTTATTCTCATCATTGCGCTTTTGTCAGTGGCTCCGAGTCTGGCTGTCCGCCGCTCGGCCTCGCTCGGACGGGCCATGGTCTGGGCTTCCTTGCTCAATACCGTCTTCTGCTTGTCCGGTCTGCTTTTGGCCTACCAATTCAATCTGACTTCCGGCGCGGCCATCATTGCCGTGGCGGCCACGGTCTTTTTTGTTTCCCTGGCCCCGGGCCTTGCCCGTCGGCGGCAGGGAGCCTGACGGTATGGGCATGGACAACCTGGGAACAATCGGGGGCAAGACCATGCTGACGCGGGCCGGCATCGACCCCACGCCGTTGCGGCTGGCCGTAGCCGAGGTGCTGGCCGGGGAGGGCCGGGCGCTGCCGGCCGGCGATATCCTTACGCTTGTTCGTCGGCAGCACCAGGCCAACAAGGTGACGCTCTATCGCATTCTGGATCTGTTTGTGGAAAAAGGACTGGCCAGACGCCACAGTTCCGGCGATCGGGCGTTGCGGTACTGCCTGGAGCCGGGCTTCTCCGACCGGCCGCACTGCCATGCCTACTGCGTGCGTTGCGGCCGCATGGAGTGCCTGCCGGCGGCTCTTGGGGTGGTGGATGTGGCCGCCCTGGGGCCGATGCTGGCCATGGACGTGATGGCCGTGGAAGTGCGTATCGACGGCGTGTGTGCCAGTTGTCGGCGACAATCCTCCCCGGATGGCGCGGCTGTTGACGTTGGCGCGGGAAACTCCTAAATTCCCGGTTCACGCTATACTGCTCCCTGGATGCCTTTCACAAAATTTATGAAGCAAGCCCTCATTTTCGGCGTTTCAGGCCAGGATGGAGCCTATCTGGCGCAACTGCTGCTGGAGAAGGGCTACGAGGTGGCCGGTACGTCCCGGGACGCCCAGATGGCGTCGCTTGGCAGCCTCGCCGCCCTGGGCATCCGGGAGCGGGTGGCGGTGCATTCCGTGACCCTGACCGACTTTCGCAGCGTGCTGACCGTGCTGAACACGGTCAAGCCCGACGAGATCTACCATCTGGCCGGCCAGTCCTCGGTCGGGCTGTCCTTTGACCAGCCCGTGGAAACCTTCATGTCCATTGGCGTGGGCACGCTCAATCTGCTCGAAGCCGTGCGTTTTCTCGGCGTGCCGGCCCGGCTGTACCACGCCTCCTCCAGCGACTGCTTCGGCGACACCGGCGGGGAGCCGGCCACCGAACTGACCCCCTTTGCCCCGCGCAGTCCCTATGCCGTGGCCAAGGCCGCCGCCCATTTCGAGGTGGGCAACTACCGCGAGGCCTACAATCTCTATGCCTGCAACGGCATCCTGTTCAATCACGAGTCGCCGCTGCGGCCCAAGCGCTTCGTCACCCGCAAGATCGTGGCTGCGGCCGCCCGCATTGCCGCCGGCTCCGGGGAGACCCTTGGCCTGGGCAACATCGACGTGGCCCGGGACTGGGGCTACGCCCCGCAGTATGTCGAGGCCATGTGGCGCATGCTCCAGCGCGACACGCCCGAGGATTACGTCATCGCCACCGGCCACACCATCACCCTGCGCGAATTTGTGGCCGAGGCCTTTGCCGCCCTTGGCCTCGACTGGCGTGAACATGTGCTTGTCGATCCCGAACTTTTCCGGCCCGCCGACATCGCCGTCAGCCGGGCCAATCCGGCCAAGGCCGAACGCGATCTCGGCTGGAAGGCGACCATGTCCCCGGCTGACGTGGCCCGGGCCATGGCTGTCCACGAACAACAGGAGATCCT